>NZ_JMLG01000010.1:0-70254 GCF_000686645.1 Desulfofundulus thermocisternus DSM 10259 | reverse complement strand
GGCTCCATGGCCACCAGAACTTTAGACAGGCCGTGTTTAAACTGGATCGTCCTGATTTGCTGGACTAGATCACCAATGCCGGATATGGTATTCTGGAATGGGAACGGCTTGTGCAGTCCCTCCCCCCGGAAATTGATCATTTGGGCGTAGTGGGTATGCTTGGCCACGTCTACACCCACAATTAAGGTTTCAGGTGTGATCATGGCAAGCTTCTGGGAAAGGGGATTGTACATCGCTGATCCCTCCTGGTATTGGTGGTTTTGGGTTTTGGCATTTACACCATACCAGGATTTTTTCTTTCCCTCAAGCCCCACTACTCCTGTTTACAGGAATGCTGCCCACTAAAAGCTGATGTCGTGTGCCCGGCGATGGCGCCAGGACCAGTTCCCCCTCGATCAGTTCATAACGGTTGCCATCGTCTATCTTCAAATAGTCATCGTAGGTATAGAACTTTTTGACCTCTCTAGCGGGTTGAGTCGCCACTGGCTGTCCCCCTTTCATCGCAACGCTGCCCCGGTTATTTCTGATCTTCCTTCCAATAAGGTCAGATGGCTAAAAAGGTGAATCCGTTATCATTATATTAGCCCCGGAAGAGCAGGAGCCGTTATTTACAAGCTCAGATCACTCCCATCTCGCGCAGTGCCTCCACCCCGGCCGGGGGAGGGTCCTGCCAGAGCCAGGCCGTTTTCAGCCAGAGGCCGGGGATAACTTCGGAATGGTAGACTCCTCCGGCACCGGCGGTGTGCAGCCGGTAGCGCCCGTCTTCCCCCAGGCGGTAAAATTCCGCCTGCTGCCGGTCGGGATCGATCAGCCAGTACTCCTTTACCCCCGCCGCCTCGTACTCCACATACTTCTCGCCGCGGTCCCTGGCGAAACTTTCCGGGGAGGTGATCTCCACCACCAGGTCCGGAGCACCGTCGAAATAGGTGGGTTTCAACCGGTGCAACCGCTCCCTACTGATAAACACGATGTCCGGCTCGCGCCCTCGTTTTTGTGGTGCAGGCAGCTTGATGGTAAAAGGCGCCGGAATTACCTCACCCAACTGCCGCATGAGAACGAAGTTTCCCAGCAAATCCACCAGGAACCTGGCAATCCGCTGGTGCCTCACAGCCGCCGGGGTCAGGACCACCACCTCCCCGTCCACCCACTCCGCCCAGGTATCCTCGTCCCCCCACGCCAGGAACTCTTCGAAGGTCATGCGGCCCGGCGTCTTTTCGGATTCCCGGTCAACCGCATAAGCTGCGCTGGTCTCCCGCACCGCTTCTTTTCCGGCCTGAGTGCTCATTTACTCACCTTCCTGAAGTGCCTGGCACCAAACACTCATAACCTAATATCTACTAGCCTGAAATATAAATTCAACATCACCCGTTGCCCAGCCAAGCCCTGCTAGTATTTTTAATTCTCCTCCCCATTGCAGTTCTTTTATTGCTTGTGCTAATTCTTTTTTTGCTTCTTCAAAATTTTCATTTCCCTTGTTATTAACTTCGAGGTATCCGCGAGTTAATCTGTTTAACGTAGACTGTTTGGGTTCCCACGGCTTATTAAATATTATAGAGCGAATAAACTCAACCGCAGTCATTTCTCTCGCTCCCTACTTATTTCAGTACCCTGGATCTCATTTCTTGAATTTCCTTAAAGCATTCAACCAGGGTATTTTTTAAATCAAGCAAGCTTTCCGGTCTCATTTCATAGACAAACGCTCTCTTAGAGGCAATATTACATACTTGATCGGTTTACCAGATATGTTACTTATTACCATCTAATACCTGGGAATTTACCGCCTTTACCCAGGGTGACAACAGGTGTTCTCTATTGACATTGGGATCGATACCCTCAGCCATGAAGTAAATTATAAGCAGGAGAGGATCTTCGTTAATTCCGATAAACTTGAGTACGCGAGCCATTATAACCGGCGCAATGGAGTAAAACGATTCGGCCTAGCGCAAAGGAGTAAAGCGGGCACTTTTCTCCGAAGCCAGCAACCGCATGTGGTTAAGCAGCCGGTGGCTTACAACCAGGGTCAGCATGGCCACCAGAACCAGAGATTCTACCACGGCAGGCGCCCCACTGGAGAACACATCCAACTGGTAGAGACGCTTCAGTTCCTTGAAAACCAGTTCGATGCTCCAGCGCGCCCGGTAAAGGAGTGCTACATCCTCTGCTGAAAGCTGTTCCGGCGTGATGTTGGTGAGGTAGAAATGATACGTCTTGCTTTCCTTGTCGAGCACTCCTACCAGACGGAAGGTTTCTTTAACTTTAGACGTGCTACCCTTGGGATGATAAATCTCGAACTTGACTTTGACACCTAAAATTTAGAAAGCCTTGAGGCTGTAGGAATGAGGTTACTTCCAATTTCTGGACCCCTTAAATTGTGCCACGCGAAAAGTCTAGTAATGACAAGGGTTTCAGGGATCGCTGTCAAAGTCCAGTCGAACGTATTGTCTTTTTGGTCTTCTTGGCTTTGATGGAGACCTCCACCTCAATGTCGATAACCTCCCCTTTAAGCCGGGGGAGGACCTCCTTGAGCTTTTTCGACCGGGTTACCCCGGTAGGCGTGCAGCACCGAGACGATGGTCGGGTTGGCCGATTGCTTAAACCTGCTTACGAAATATCCTTTATTTTTCCTGATCCTGCTGAACAGCTCGTACTTGAAGTAACCAAGGTCAAACAGGAGGATATTGTCCTTCACCCAGGGTCCGATGCGCATGGTCTTTATATCGGCGGTCTTACCTGGATAGATGGCTATGCTCTTTTTATTGCTGGTGAGCCCGATGACGGTATGTATTTTGAGTTCGGCCTTGCCCCTCGCCCCGGGAAACTGTGCGGCCAGGTTATCGTGCAACCTGACAATACTGCCGTCTGCCACCATCAGGTCCTTGAATCCCTTTAGTTTATCTGAGAGCGTAAGGCTGACGTGCTTGGCTAGTTCCACTATGCCGTGTGCCAGGCATGCTTTAAGAAAAGCGATGAGCTTCTTATTGAAACGGTCATAAAAAGAGGATGGGACGAGTGTTTCTGCCGAGGCCGTCTCGTAGGCCCTCCGCAACGAGGCAATGGTACGCTGCAGCCCGGTTCCAAAGCCGAGCACCAGTACCCAGAAAAAGGTGACCGGGTCGATCTTCCGGTTGCGCTGGACGTACCCGACTTTGGCCGCTGTTTCTCTTAACCACTCCGGAGAAAACATCTTGGTCAGAACGTTTTCTATTTCGTGTGGATTAATTTTTCCGTGAATTAGAGCCACTGTGGAACCTCCTCGGGAGTATTATTTGGAGAAGAATTCCACAAAGGGAGGGGCCTATTCCTTCTTTATCAAAGAACAAATTTCGTCACTCATTTTCCAGGGGTAAAGCCCCATCTCTGGCTGCTAATGGAATATCCGGGGCTTAACCGAACACCAATGCATTTAGCTGGGGGTTTACGACTTTATCTTTTATGTTCTCTTTATCAATGAATACCATGAAGACTCGAATTGGGTTTTGTTGCATAATAAATATTCATTATATTCATTTCCGATAAAAATACCATATACATTAAACAAAAGTATTCTTAAATCATTTTTTCTGCAAAGGTAGTTAATTTGCTCAAAAGTTATGCTGTTATCAATAATTTGCATTAAATCTGGACGATTTTTGTTTATAAAACTCATATAATCGCTGTCTGGTATGGATATATACACTAATCCATTTGGCTCTAAATGCTCTTTTATTGTTACAAATAAATCGTCATATCTTTCAAATGCTATGTGTTCCATCACATCACGCATTAATATTACATCAAACTTCTCTTTTAATCTTAAATTTGTTATATCATGCACGATAAACTCGGCACCTTTAACGGTTTGCTTAGCATATTCAATCAACTTTGGAGATATATCCACACCAACAACCTTACTTACACCTAGAGAATATATATACTCGGTTGTTATACCAATTCCGCAACCTAAATCAAGAACCTTTTGCCCTTTCTTTATTATTTGACTTAATCTCTTTTTTAAATACTTGTGCCTTGGATTTTCTCTTTCTCTGTCTTTCTTAAGATATTGCAAAAAATTATCATAATATTCCTTAATGCTTTCATCAGTTTTTTGGCTCTGAGAATCACTTAGCAAATTTTTTTCTGTTAATTGTCCACTATCTTTTAAGCTATTAATTAAGTTATATATATTTGTTAATTGTTTCTGTAAAGAGAAGTTTTTCTCTATATATCTCCTATACTCCTCAGAATCGTATTTATCTGAAATAATCATGTTAACTGCTTCATTTATTGTATTCCAAACATATGGCCCAAATTGTTCTCTGCTACCAACAAAATTATGTATTACCGGTTTAATACCCTTTGCCATTGCCTCCATGATGCCCAGAGGATTTCCTTCCAGCACGCTTGTAGATATTATATAGTTTTTATCTTCTAACCACTGGTTTATATCAGGCTGCCAGCCTTCATAAAAAACATTATGTTCTAAACCTAATTCTTTAATCATTTGTTTGAAATATAAAACATACCTTGGATCTTGAAATAACCCGGCTATATATAACTTAAATCTATTGTCTTTTTCAAAAATGGATTTGAAAGTATGAATCAATAACATAGGCCCTTTTTTATGATTTATATAACCAACATAGGCAATATTAAACCCTGGCTTCCGCTTTTTAAAGCTAATCTTTTCAAGATTAATTCCATTAGGAATAACAATGGTTTTTTCCTTTTTAAGTCCTTTCAACTGGTTTAACACATAATTCCTGATATGATTAGCAACGAAAATTACTTTGTTTACCTTATCCCATTGAACTTTAAATATATAATCAGTAAAGGCCTCATAGCTATGTAATCTGCATATAATATTTTTATTTTTGGCCAAATCAAGAGCACTACCATAAATAATAAGATCGTCACACCATTCAAACCAGCATATATCTGCCCATTTCATTCCCTCATCGATCTGTGAGTAATTTTGAACCACAATTTTTTTGGTATGGTATTCTCTGGAAATCCCTTCAATAATATCATCTAGAAAGGAGTCCAATCCTTTTTTTACAAAAAAAACAATCCTTTTCCTAGTCGTAATATTTTTTCTTGTATTCTTAATCCTTTCAATGGCTTCTTCAACATCTATTTTATCATCAACTAAAAATTGTTTGGCATCTATATACAAATCGTAAGCTTTTTGGTAGTTACCCTGTTTTTCATACACATAGGCCAAGTTAAAGGTTAGATCCCCGGAAAATGGATCGTTTTCCAACCCCTTAAGCAATAATTGCCTGGCTTCTTCAAGATTACCCTTATATATAGCAACAATGGATTTCATGGAAATGATATCGGAATCAACGGGCAATACCCGCTCATATGACGTTATAGCATTTTCCGCTTCTTCAATCTTTCCGATGTTGATCAACGTTTCTATTTTAGATTTTATTATTTTTGCTTTTTCTAGCACCTGTTGCTGATCCATTCAGACTCCCACCTTTGGATATGCTGGCGATGAATTTATCCGTATGCAAATTTATTAGTTTGGCCATATAAGGATAAACTTCTACCGCTTCTTTAAGGTATCTCATTGCGCTTTTATAGACGCCCCGGTCAGCGGCGTCTCTGGCAAGGTGCATCAGAATAAAAAACTTGTCCTCAATATTATCAAGGGTTTTATAAATCAACCGCAGGCGCTCCACCTGGTACAAGTTCTTGATATAACTGACGCCATGCTGTACGTATTTAGTAAATATATTTACACATCGTTCATTTAATCCGTCATTATTCTTACCGGCTTCTTCAATGTCGGTTAATAAAACTACGCTTGCAATAGAGATATAAATTCGCTCGCTATGGAAATCACCCCCGCCAACTTTTTCGTTCAGCAGGAAATTATAAAAATAATCCCTTGCTTTTCCGTCCCTGTCTATAAGGTCTTTTACTAAATTCCTGATAACTCCGTTTTCCAGCTTTGTGAACACGGGGATGATGTTCATTTTGTTTTTTATCATCAACCTTACAATTTCAGAATAGGGAAATACAGGCAATTTATTCAAGTCGTACCGGGATAAGAAAACCTTTATGGTCACCACCGGGTCTTCCTCTTGCCTGATGCGGTTAAGCAGGGCATAACAGTCGTCGCCTTGCGCAAACTCTTTCTCCAATTTTTGTCTACTTAACTCTTCAAGCACATTTTTTTCCTTTTCAAGGATTTTAATGAAGAGAGCTTTTTCGTTTTTATTCTGAAGGTTCTGGTAATACTCCCTCAAAATCTTATAGTTTGACAATTTTAAGTGAATTTTTATTAACAAATCTATTTTTTTCTTGTTGCCTTTTATTAATTCTAAATACTTTAGCGCTTCTTCATATTTCTCTATATAATAAAGATAAGCCGCTATTTTATGGGCTGTCAAATCTTTAACTTCTGTATCAATGGTATAAAGTTCAACTGCGGTATATTCTGACAAGTTTACCTGGCCTTCATGGTATTTGTTATACAAATCAAAGTACTTTTGAAAAGTTGCCATGCTTTCTTCTTTTTGTTCAAGGGCGAAAAGGGCATAACCCATGTACAGGTACAGATCGATATAGTTGGGCCTTATTTTTATTCCTTCCCTGCATACACGCAATGTCTCTTCATATTTTTCAGCATTCAGGCTTATCCTGGCATATTCACCTAGGACGTAGTAGCAGGAGTCGATCCTTTCCGGAAACTTGTTTTTAAGTATTGAATATGTCTTTCTGATTTCCTCCAAGGCCCTGTCGTTATCCTTGTGCATAGAATATGTGCGGGACAATTGAAAACGGTAATATATGTGGTCCGGATCTTTTTCCAGTTCCTTTCTTAACATTTCACTAGTGCGCTTAAATTTTTTTTCCATTAACTCTTGGTCGTCATTTATATAACCATAATGAACCAGCCATATATCGCTGTTTAGCACGGGATACCTGTAATCCGGTTGGTTGTGGATTGTTCCAAAATACCTGAACTTTCCGTCGTTCCTAAATAAACGCTCCGTCACATGCACGACGTAACGTTGCTTGTCCAGGGAAAGAAAATTTTTTTCTTTAAATCTTACCGTATTGTATTTGTTTACACGTCCGCTTTTCAACAGGGACACCAGTTCCGCCGGGTTTTCCAGTTCCTCGTCGGCGTCTATAATGAATATCCATTTGCCCCGGGCATATGAAATGGATATGTTCCGCATGTCGGAGAAACTGTTGTTCCACTGGTGCAGGTATACCCTATCCGTGTACCTCCTGGCAATCTCCACGGTATTGTCGATAGAACCGGTGTCTACAACAATCAACTCCGCCTTCATTGATTCCAAAAGAGGTTTTAAGCTGTTTAGGCATCTAGGCAGGTTTTTCTCCTCATCTTTTACGATCATGCAAATGCTCAGGATGATTTCAGTGGACATCGTTTATCTCCTCGCACCACTGTTCAAAAAGAGGCTTTAACTCGTATTTTAACAGATCTGAAACAAATAAATAGTCTTCGTTTTCAAACTGCTGCACCAACATGTCGAGTTTCCTGTTTAAATCCTCTATGCTAACGTTGAAGTTCTCGCCCTCCAGTATGCGGACGCCTTCTGCCAGTACCGACATGTCGTCGGTGAGAAAGACCATTCTTTCGTTGGCCTTGGCACCTTCACCGGCATCGTAAAGTGCCGTGATGCTGTCTATCCGGTCGATTAGGTTTAGCAGTAGCTCCCTGACCGTTTCCTTTAGTTGGTAGAGCCTTTCCTCCATTACCATTTACCCCCCCTTCCTAATACAATGGAGTAGAGCCGGCTGTAACAACCGGCCCTACCGGATTGGTTTTCAAGCAACCTGTTATCTGAGCAGTTGTAACACTCCCTGGGGTTGTTGGTTAGCCTGGGCCAGCATAGCCGTAGCGGCTTGGGAGAGGATGGTGGCCTTGGTGAACTCCATCATTTCCTTGGCCATGTCCACGTCCCGGATACGGGACTCCGCGGCAGTCAGATTCTCCGATGAGGTGCCCAGGTTATTGATGGTATGCTCCAGGCGGTTCTGGAAGGCACCCAGCTTGGCCCGCTGCGCCGAGACATCCTCTATGGCGTGGTTGATGGCCGAGATGGCTGCTTGGGCGGACTGGGTATTGGTCACATTGATATTGTCCACATGCAACGCCTTGGCGCTCATGTCCTCGATGGCTACCCCCATGGTCTGGGAGGAGTTTGCCCCGATGTGGAATGTAAGTGATTGGTCTGAGAGCGCGGTGATCGCCTGCCTGTAGGTAAAAGTCGCCTCGTTGCCGATGTCGGTGGTGGCCAGCGAACCAAAGGTGACCACCGCCTGGCCGATGGTAACCGTCCCACCGCTTGCTCCAATGGTGCCGGAACCGGTTGCTCCCGAAGCGTCGGACCACTTTACTGTAAACGTGCTACCGCTCATGCCGGTAATCTTGACGTTGTACGTCTTGTTCTCGGTAATGGTACCAGCAGCAGCAATATTCGCAAAGATGGTTTTTGACGACCTCTCGTCCCATGTCACGGACTCACCGATAACGCGCACACCCTTGAGGTCGCCATTCAGCAGCTTCTTGGTGTTGAACTCGGTGGTGTTGGCGATGCGGTCGATTTCGGTAATCAGCTGTTCGATTTCCTTTTGCAGCTCCGCCCGGTCGGTGTTGGTGTTGGTGTCGCTGGCGGCCTGCACGGCCAACTCGCGCATCCGTTGCAGGATGCTGTGGGTCTCGTTCAGCGCGCCCTCAGCCGTCTGGATCAGGGAAATGCCGTCCTGGGCGTTTTTGACAGCCATGTCCAGACCGCGAATTTGGGCGCGCATTTTCTCGGAAATGGCCAAGCCTGCCGCGTCGTCACCGGCGCGGTTGATGCGCAGTCCGGAGGACAGCTTCTCTAGGGACTTCGCCGTGATATTGTTGTTGTGATACAACTGGCGATAGGCGTTAAGGGCCGAAATGTTATGGTTGATCCTCATCTCCTCATTCCTCCCTGAATTTTTACTCGCCGCCTTCCCTGGCAGCGGCTTTTGGGCAGGGTCCTTTTTGGCCGGCCGAAAGGATCTCCCTCCTAGTTATTACTTCGTCAGTTCGGGGATGAGGTTTAGGGGTATAACTAAGGTTTAGGGGTATAACTAAAGAAAAGAGGCCGTTTACGATCTTTTAACCTGGCCTTTGATTTCCTTCAACATTTTCGCTGAAGTTGTCGCCGCCCGGTTTTCCTCCCGGACGGCCCGGTAGATTTCCTCCCGGTAGACGACCACTTCCGGTGGCGCCTCGATGCCCAGGCGCACGAAATCGCCGCTGACCTCCACCACCACGACACGGATGTCCCGGCCGATGACCAGGGACTGGCCTTTTTTTCTAGTGAGGACCAGCATTTATTTTCCCTCCCCGGCGGGGCCTGCCCCTTTGCCCGTTCCGGCATCGCCCGGCGGGGATTCGGGCCCGGTTCCGGAAAGGTGCCGTGGCGGGGGGTCCTGCTGGGTCCGGGAGCGGTCGGGGGAAACCGGCCGGGGCCGGGAAGGTGCCTCTGCCGCCGGGCGGGGTTCGCCGGCCGGGTCCCGGTTTTCCGGCTGTTGTCCGAAAAGCGGGTGCCTGATGGAGTAGCGTTCGTCCACCAGCACCACCTGGCGGGCCGTGCCGGTGGCCGCGTTCACCACCACCGGGGCCAGGAGGTTGACGGTGGCGCGGGCCAGGCCCCGGCTGGCGTTGACGATGCAGAAAACAGCCGCCTCTTCCGGGGCCTTTATGCCCAGGGCCCGGGCATCCTCCTCGGGCAGGTCGAACTCGTAGTTGGGGAAAAAGGCGAAAGGGTTCACCAGGATGAAGCCGGTGTTTTCGTCCTGCAGGGACTGCAAAAAGAAAAAGGGCGAATCTTCCGCCGCGGCCACCAGTTCGAATTCGGTCAGTTCCGCGGGCAGGCCCGGCAGCCCGGCGGGGAAAGTGATTACGGTTTTCTTTTCCGGCAATTTTTATCCTCCGTTCAATATAAATTTACGCCGGGACGCGGTGCTGGTGCGATGAAGACGCACATAATCCCGGCCGGTGGGATTTTTCAAGCGCGGTCATACCGGCGGATGGCTGTGACACTTTGGCCGCCGCCTTTTCCGCCGCCTGCTGGGCAGCAGAAAAGCAGGCCCATTCGTAAAATCCTTCTTTTAAGTCCATTTTCGCGTGCAGAAGGTCCCTTTGCGCCTGTTTCATCCAATCCATCTTTCTTTCCGGCATAATGTATCCCACCCCTGCTCTAATAGTACAATGAACCGGTAGAATTTACAACTTAATCAAAGGATCTTGGAAGGTACCGGTGTGTGCTTCTCAAGTTTTGCTTTCTCCTGCCGAGCTTATAATAAGGAAAATTATTTACGCAAGGGTGAGCAATATGGTTTCCAGCCTTTACACCAGCTCCAGCCTGCGCGTCGGCGGGCTGGCTTCGGGCATAGATACCGATTCCATTATCAAGGTACTGATGAAGGCGCAGAGGATACCCCTGGACCGGCTGAACCAGGACAAGCAGATCCTCCTCTGGCAGCAGGAGGACTACCGGGCCATCTACGACAGCCTGCGCACCTTCCGGGACAAGGTCTTCAACATGAAGCTGCAGGCCACTTACCTGGCGAAGAAGGCTTCTTCGTCCAACGAGGCAGCCGTAACCGCCACGGCCAACTCTACCGCCACGCCGGGTAAGTATGATGTAACGGTGAGGCAGCTGGCCACAGGGGTGTCCAAGGTGAGCCAGGGCACCCTTCCGGAAGAGACTGAAGGGGGAATAACCAAAACCCTAAAGGCTCAGTTCAACCTTTCGTACGACAACCTCACCTTTACCTTAGAAGGGGCGAACGGCAAAAAAGACTTTTCATTTAATACCAACACGGCCAACATTTACACCGTGGTAGCGGAAATCAACGCCGCCAACCTGGGGATAACCGCCAGCTACGACGCCACTTTAAACCGGTTTTTCCTGACCACCACCTCCACGGGCGCAACGGCGAAAATAAAGGTGACCAACGACCCGAACAACTTTTTAACCGGCCCGAATGAGGACGGCTCCGACAACACATTGAAGCTTAAAATGAAGCTATACAGCGCAGGCCCCCCCGAATCAGGGCTCTACACCGGCCAGGACGCCGAGTTTGACTTCGGCGACGCTACGGGCATAAAGAGCGCTACCAATACGGTTACCATAAACGGCATCACCCTCACCCTGAAACAGGGAGGGGGTACTTCTGCCACCATCACCGTCTCCAATGACACCGATGCCGTCTTCAACGCCATCAAGGACTTCGTCGACGCCTACAACGAAATCATAGACAAGATCAACGGCAAGCTCACGGAGCCCCGCTACCGGGACTACCTGCCTCTTACCGACGAGCAGCGGGAACAGCTTTCCGACGAGCAGGAAAAGAAGTGGGAGGAGAAGGCCAGGAGCGGCCTCCTGCGCGGCGACAGCCTCCTGGAGAGTGTGGTTTCCAGGATGCGTGCTACAATGTCCGCTATTGTGCCGGGGCTGGCTGCCAGGTACGACACGCTGGCCGATGTTGGCATCACCACCCTTTCCTACGAGGAAAGGGGGAAACTCTACATTGACGAAGCAAAGCTGAAAGACGCCCTGCAAAAGGACCCGGACGGAGTGATGAATTTATTTACGAAGAGTTCGGAGAACTATGCGGAAAAGGGCATCGCCATGCGGCTTTACGACGACGTGAACAGCGCCATGGCCCTCATTTCCGCCCGGGCCGGTACCAGCAGCTCTTACAGCACCGCGGATAACAGCGCCATCGGCCGGCAGATAGCCGCCATGAACGAGCGCATCAGCACCATGGAAGAGCGTCTGCAGCAACTGGAGGACCGCTACTGGCGGCAGTTCACCGCCATGGAGCAGGCCATCCAGCAGATGAACGCCCAGAGTGCATGGCTGGCCATGCAACTGGGCATGGGCCAGGGCCGTTAAGGGTCGTTTCCCGCAGGGAATAAGTATTCAGTCAAACCAAACGGTTGAAAAGCGGCAAGAAGATACGCGTATCCAAGGGGTGAGTTTTAAAAATGCAGGCGGCTTCAAACCCCTACCAGCAATACCTCCAAAACGCCGTGCTCACCGCCGACCCGGGGCGGTTGACGCACATGCTTTACACCGGCGCGGTCAAATTCATCCGCCAGGCCAAAGACTGCCTGGCCGCCCGGGACATCCCCGGCGCGCACCGGGCTTGCCTGCGCGCCCAGGACATCATCGTGTACCTCCTGGAAA
The DNA here is from genome assembly GCF_000686645.1 of Desulfofundulus thermocisternus DSM 10259. Taxonomy (NCBI): domain Bacteria; kingdom Bacillati; phylum Bacillota; class Clostridia; order Eubacteriales; family Peptococcaceae; genus Desulfofundulus; species Desulfofundulus thermocisternus. The sequence continues at coordinate 58,054 of NZ_JMLG01000010.1, read as the reverse complement.
CCGTCAACCGGGAGATGGAAGTCGGCAAAAACCTTTTTGCCCTCTACGATTACATGTACCGGCGCCTGGTGGAGGCGAACGTGAAAAAGGACGCGGCCGTCCTGGACGAAGTGGCCGGGCTGCTGGAAGACCTGGCCGGCACCTGGGAACAGGCCCTTAAATTGAAAGGGCAACAGGCGGCGGGCGGCTGATCAGGTATAAACCCCAGAGTGTAATTGTTCAGTAAAACCGTTACCATCGGCACGGTGCCGCGTTGTCCAAAGCGAACGACTTGCGGAGCGCTGGTAACAGCACCCGGCGAAGCGAGGGTAACCGGACTGCGGCGCGAAACCAGCGGCACTGAAATGTAACTTTAGAAAAGGTAACTTACTGAAACGGTAAAAAGATGACAGTAAGGTGCAACTGCCATGCCGCATTTGCAGCGCCGCTAGTCCGGTCCGAAGCGAGCCGCGGTGCTGTCAGCGCGGAGCACTGGAGTGAGCGTGGACAACGCGGCACCATAGCGAGGTCACTGAACATTTACCCCTGAGTTATCACCAGTCTTTGAGAGCGTAATTCAGCTCAAAAGCAAGCGGCTTGAGCAGGCAGAAGACCAAAGGGATGATTCCACAATGCCCCCACAAAATCAAGACGAAAAAAAACTCAGGCTCCTGCAGGAAATGCGCGGTGAAGTGCTGGCCCTAAAGGCCGTACTCGAGCGCCTGGACACACCCGGGAACGGGCCGGCGGCGGAAGAGTTGCTGGACGCTGTTTTCCGGCACCTTGCCGCCATTGAGGAAATAAAAGCGGGGATTGACCAGCTGGACAGGGCGGGGGGCTCCGGCACAGGCGGGCCGGAAGTCTCCGCCCTGCTCCTTGAGCTCAATGAGATCCACCGGCAGAACCTCCGGCTGGCCGCAAAGGTTAAAGAACGCCTGGCCGCTGCCCTGGCCAACCTTCACAGGGCCGGGCAGGCCAGAGCCTACATAAAGAAAAAAGGCGCTGCCGAAAGTTATTTTCTGGACCGGCGGGGGTAACAAAGAAAAAAGGGTGAGTGGCCCGGGGATGAACGGTGGGAACTCATTGACGGGAAGGGACATCCAGGGCATCGAAGTTCCCCTCCGGGAAATATTTGAGACAGTGAAGCCTGCGGGAAAAAGATAATTGATGATTTTTAAAGATACCGGTCCAGGAGCAGGCCGATGGCTTTTTCCGGCTCCCGCGCCGCCTCCAGCACAACCTGTCCGGGCGCTTCCCCTTTCACCGTACCCGTATCCTTTTCCACCACTTCCACCCGGAGGTTTTCCCCGTCTTCCCGCACCAGAAACTCCAGGGGCTGGTTGTAGGCCTCTGCCGCCTGGTTCAGCCGGCCCACTGCAGCCACCAGTTCCTCCCGGCTGAAGCCCCCTTCTTCCGGTGGAGGCGCACCCTGGGGAAAGACATCCTCCCGCTTTACCGCCGCCGGAGGCTCAATCCGCCGCAGCGGCGCCACTTCCTGGGAGGCCAGAGACTGCAATCCACCCGCACCCACTTTCATAATCAGCCCTCCTCTCCTGACTGGTTCAACAGCCCTTTACACTCTCTCACACGGCCCGCACCAGCCTCACCATCTCCCCCGCCACTTCATCCAGGGGGACCACCTTCAGCGCCGCCCCCAGGTCAATGGCCGCTCTGGGCATGCCGAAGACCACGCAGGTGGCCTCATCCTGCGCGATGGTGGGGCCGCCCTTTTCCCTGATGGCGGCCATGCCCCTGGCGCCGTCCCGGCCCATGCCGGTGAGGAGCACCCCCATTACCCTGGCCCCGAAAACTTCCGCCGCCGAGAGCATCACCCCGTCCACCGAGGGGCGGAACCACCCGGGAGGCACAGGCCCGCTGCCGGCATCCAGGTGCACGGTGACGCGGCCGGGGTGCCCCCGGAAAGTCAGGTCGAAGCCGGCCGGGGCCACCAGCACCCTGCCCGGGACCACCGGGTCGCCCTCCTCCGCGTGCTTCACCGGCAGGCGGCTGCGCCGGTTCAGGTGCTCGGCCAGGGGGCCGGAAAAGCCCACCGGCAGGTGCTGCACCAGCACCACGGCGGCGGGAAAATCCTCCGGCAGGGCGGGGATGATCACCTGCAGGGCGGCCGGGCCGCCGGTGGAAGAACCCACCACCACCAGGTCGACGCGGGGGGAGCGCTTCAGCAGCAGCACCGGCCGGGGCAAAGAGCCGCCGGCAAAGGTACCCCTGGCCGCCTCCGTCCTGCCGGCGCCGGCAGCCCCGGCAGCCGCACCGGAGAAAGCCCCGGAGGATAAAAAGCCCGGAAGCGGGAAGAGGATTTTCTCCCGGGCGGGCCGGGCCCCGGAGGGGGGTGTTCCGGCGCGCCGCTCCGGAAGGGTACCTGAGTCCGCCGGAGCCGCCGGGGATGCACCCCTTTTACCGGAAGCACCGGGGCGGCCGGACGGCCCGCCGGGGGCCGTCCGGGCATCCGGGCGCCTTTTTTCCGGGAGGTAAGGCCGTTCAGGTCCGGCCTTTTCTGCGGCAGGCGGGTGCAACACCTCGCCCGCTCCCGGGCGGGCCAGTTTTCCCGCGGCTACGGAAGCGGCGGCGCGCAGCTTTTCCACCAGCTCGCCGACCACGGCCTCCAGCTGGTCCCGTCTGGAGGGTTTGGCCACAAAGTCCACCGCCCCCAGGGAGAGGGCCTGCATGGTGGCCCGGGCGCCGGCGGTGGTCCGGGAGCTGAGCATGACCACCGGAACCGGGCACTCCCTCATCACCCTGCGCAACACCCCCAGGCCGTCCAGGACCGGCATTTCCAGGTCCAGGGTGACCACGTCGGGCTTTAAGGCGCAGATCCTGGCCACAGCCTCTTCCCCGTCCGCCGCGGTGCCGATCACTTCAAACCCCCGGCTTTCCAGCAGGCGGCTGAACAGGCGGCGCATGAGGGCCGAGTCGTCCACCACCAGCACGCGAATTGCCGCCAATTCCCATACCCCTTTTCAGCAGATTTTGACCGTAAAACCGTCCTACCCGGCCCTGCTCACCTCCAGGGCGGCGTCCTCCACACCGACCTCCTTGACAATGGCCCGGGCGTCCACAATCAGGGCCACCTTCCCGTCCCCCAGGATGGTGGCGCCCGACAGGCCGGGCACCTGACCCAGGTAGCCACCCAGGGACTTGATCACTATTTCCTGCTCGCCGATGAGCCGGTCCACCACCACGCCCACCTTCTTATCCCCGGAACCCAGGACAACCACGGAAAGCCGGCCTTCTTCCCTGCTCTTTTCTTGAAAAAGGTGGGCCAGGCGCACCAGGGGCAGCACCTGCCCGCGCACCACCACCACTTCCGCATGGCGCACCCGCTGGATCTCCCCGGGCTTGAAGGTGAGGGTTTCCAGCACGTTGGTCAGGGGGAAGGCGTAAACCTGGTCCCCCAGGGTCACCATCAGCGCCCGGATGATGGCCAGGGTCAGGGGCAGCTTGATGGTGAAGGTGGTCCCCCTGCCGGGAGTGGTGGTAAATTCCACCGACCCGTTGATCTGCTCGATCTGGTTGCGCACGATGTCCATGCCCACTCCCCGGCCGGAAATGTCGCTCACGCTGGAGGCGGTGGAAAAGCCGGGGGCGAATATGAGGTCCAGGACTTCCCTTTCCCCGGCCCGGGCGGCCTGTTCCGGGGTCAGCAGACCTTTCTCCACCGCCCTCTGCCGGATTTTTTCCGGGTCCATCCCCCTCCCGTCGTCCGAAAGGGTGATTACAATCTGGCTCTCCACATAGGCCGCCTTCAGGAGCAGCCGGCCGGCACGGGGTTTGCCCAGGCGGACCCTCTCTTCGGGCGGTTCAATGCCGTGGTCCACGGCGTTGCGCAAAAGGTGGATCAGGGGGTCACCTATGACTTCGATTACGTTGCGGTCCAGTTCCGTTTCCCGGCCCTCGATGATGAAGTCCACTTCCTTGCCCAGCTTGTGGGCCAGGTCGCGCACCATCCGGGGCAGGCGGTTGAAAACGTGGGCCACGGGCAGCATGCGCGCCTTCATGATTTCTTCCTGCAGGTCGCCGGTCACCTGGCCCAGATGGTTGGAAATTTCCACAATATTCTCCACCAGATCGTCGGAGCCGTAGCGGCTCTCGAAGACCTCCACGAAGCGGTCCAGGCGGGTGCGGTCGATGACCAGTTCCCCCACCAGGTTCATCAAAGTGTCCAGCTTCTGCACGTCCACCCGCACGGTCTTGATATTCTCCCGGCCCGGCGAAGCGTTTGCCTCCTTCCTGGCCTGCTGGCCGGCGGCTTCCCGGGCGGCGGGCTGCTCCCCGGAGCGCAGCTTGATGGGGCGGACCTCCACGCTGCTCACCTCGGCAATGGAAAAGACCAGATCGCGCACCTGACCGGCGTCTTCCCTGGTCAGCAGCACCACGGTGAACCCCTCGCCGTACCGGCCTTCCTGCAGGTCCTCCGCCGGGGGCACGCTTTTAATAATTTCACCGGCCTGCTGCAGGGTCTCAAAGATCAAAAAGGCCCGCACCCCTTTCATCTGGCAGCCCCGGTCGATGCCGATATCCACCTGGTAGGCCTGGAAACCCCGCACCTCCGCTTCCCGCACCACTTCTTCCACGGCTTCCTCCAGCTCCAACTCGAGGCGGTAAGCGGAACGCCCGGCGGGCAGTTCATCCGCCGCCGGGGCCGGCGGCAGCTCAGGGCCGGCCGGGGCGGCACCGGGCTCCCCCGCCCCGCAGCCGGCCCGGCAGGAACGCAGCTTTTCTATTACCGCCGAAACGTCCACCCCGCCGCCGGCGCCGGTAATCTCGTCCTTTAATAGCTTGAGGGCGTCCAGGGCCTCGAACAGGACATTCACCAGGTTTTCCGAAACTTCCATCTTGCCCTGGCGCAGAAGGTCAAAAAGGTTTTCTATCTCGTGGGTCAGGGAAGTAATTTTTTCATAGCCCATGACGGCCGAAGAGCCCTTTATGGTGTGGGCAGCCCGGAAGATTTCCTGAATTACTTCGGGACTGCCGCCCTCCCGCTCAAGCAGCAGAACATTGTCGTTGATTGCCTGGATTTTTTCCTCCAGCTCTTCCAGGTAAATGGCAATTTCTTCACCGGTAAACATCTTGGCCACCGTCCTTCCCCAAGCTCATTGCGCGAGCGGTCAGATCGTCTATAATTCGGGAGAAGCAGCTTTTCAGGCCTCCCGGGAAAGCTCCCGCAGGGCTTCCTTTTCCTCCCGGTGGAAGATACGGGTCACATCCAGGATAATTACCAGCCGCTCCCCAACCAGGGCAATACCCCGCAGGAAGGCGGCGGAAACCCCGGCCACCATGGCCGGGGGCGGCTGAATGTCGTCCGGAGAGAGGCGCAGCACCTCCGACACCCCGTCCACCACCATCCCGGCTGTGGCCCCGCCCACCTCGACGATGATAATGCGCGTATTCTCAGATCTGCCGGTGGTTCCCAGACCCAGGCGGCGGGCCAGGTCTATTACCGGTATGACCCGCCCCCGCAGGTTGATCACCCCTTCCACAAATGCCGGAGCACCGGGAATGGCCGTAACACCGGCAGCCCTGATTATTTCCAGCACGTGGTTTATATCAACGCCGTAAACCTGCTCCTTTAAACGGAACACCACCAGCTGCAGCTCGCCCCGCCCTTTATCCATGCCATCCTCTCCTTTGTCCAGCAGGTCCGGGTGTCTTCTGGGTCCCGGCCACTCCTTTTACTCTTCTTCTGAACGGCTCCTTTCCTCTTCCCGCCTGGCTTCGGGCTTGAGGAAAGCGGTCAACCGCTCCCGGATCAAGATGGGGTTGTAACCGGCCTGCAGGGAAACAATACCCTCCAGCATCAGCTGCCGGTGCAGCATCTCCTTCTTGCTCAGGTTCTGCAGCTTGGCCGCCAGGGGCAGCCAGAATATATTGGCACTGGCCACGCCGTAGAGGGTGGCGATGAAGGCCACTCCAATGGCCGGCCCCAGGGACTCCGGGGATTCAATGGAGCTGAGCACGTGGACCAGACCCATCACCGTCCCGATAATCCCCATGGTGGGGGCATAGCCTCCAGCTGCCTCAAAGATGCCCGCCCCCATACTGTGGCGCTCCTGGGCGGCGTACAGCTCAGCCTCCAGAATGCTGCGCACCAGCTCCGGGTCGGTGCCGTCCACCACCAGCTGGATGCCCTTGCGCAGGAAGGGGTCGTCAATATCACCCAGGCGGTTTTCCAGGTGCAGCAGCCCCTCCCTCCTGGCCTCGTCGGCCAGGCTGACAATCAGCTCGATGGTTTCAATGGGCTCGGGAATGTTGCTGAAAAAGCTCACCCGCAGGAGTTGCGGAATCTGCTTCAGATCGTTGAAGGTAAAACTGAAAATGGTGGCACCTATGGTGCCGCCGAAGACAATCACCGCAGCTGTGGGCTGCAGGAGGGCGGTGGCGTGTCCCCCCTCCATCAAAAATCCGCCCACCAGGGCTGCAAAGGCAATTACAAATCCAAGTACGGCTAAATCCATCCTTCATCCCTTTCCCCAGATTCAATTCCCCGTTGCCTACGGCAGGGAAGTCGGCTCAGCCCCCTTGTACTTGCTGCGCAGGATGACTATATCAACCCGGCGGTTCAACTGCCGGTGGGCTTCCGAATCGTTCGGCACTCGGGGGCGGTATTCGCCGTAACCCACGGCGGAAAGGCGCCCGGGTGGGAAACCGGCCGTGCGGATCAGTTCCCTCACCACCGCCGTGGCCCTGGCCGCGGACAGTTCCCAGTTGGAAGGGTAGAGCTCCGTGTGAATGGGCAGATTGTCCGTATGCCCCTCCACGCGGATGTAATTGGGGGTCTTCAGCAGAACCGGAGCCACCGCGGCAATTATCTCCCTCGCCCGGGGAGTCAGTTCGGCTGAACCCAGCCTGAAAAGGACTTCCTCCTGAAAGCTGAGGACTATGCCCCGCTCTTCAATGGTAGCCGAAACCCTGGCTCCCAGGCCCTGGGCCTGTACTTCCCGCATCAGCTCCCTGCGGATGTTCTCCATCTCCGCCCGGTCGGCCATATCCTCCTGCAGACCCGCTTCCGTTTCCGTACCGCTGATCCCGGGGACTACCGAAGGCCCCAGGTTATCCAGAACAACCCCGCCGCCCCCCATGGCCTCACTTAAAGATTCGGCCAGCATGCGGAACTTCTTGATATCAATCTGGCTTAAGGAATACATGACAATAAAAAAAATCAGCAGCAGGGTAATCATATCGGCATAGGTGATCAGCCACCTTTCCATGCTGCCGTAACTGGTTTTGCGGCTGTTTCTTTTCACGCCATAACCCCCTTTTTACACATTTCACCTGCCGCCTCAAATACACTTCCAGTATTCTCCTCAAAAAGGAAACTTCCTCCCGCAAAAGTTTTTTTGACGACAATTTTCTTACTGCCTCAAGAGCCCGGCAAAATGTCCGAAAATTTTATATAAGAAAACTGCGCACGGAGGGATAGAATGTGGGTAAATTGCGCCGCCAGCTCGTTCTATTGACTTCCGCCCTGGCTCTGCTGGCCGTGGCGGCAACGCTCCTGGCAGGCTGGTTGGCCCGGGGCAGCGTGCCCGCCACTCTGGCCGGGGCAGCAGCAGGGATTCTCCTGGCCGGAGTTCTGGCAGCCTTCGCCTTCGCTTCCCTGCAGGCCACCGTGAACATGGTTATCGTCAACACAGACAAGGCCATTGCCGGTGACCTCACCGGAAAGATTGAGGACCGCCATTTCGGCTGGGGAGAAATAAACAGGCTGGTAACAAATATCCGCAAGGTTTTAAAAGGCGTGCACAAGTGGTTTGGCCTGGTGCGGGAGTATTCGGAGCGGCTGACCGCCGCCACCGCCCAGATCACTTCCGGCACGGAGCAAATCAGCACCGGCAGCCAGGAACAGGCCGGGCAGGTACAGAAACTTCTGCAGGAAATTGAGAACCTGGCCCAATCGGCCCGGCAGTCGGCGGAAAAAGCCCGGCAAACGGCAGATGTGGCCCGGGAGACAGACCTGACCGCCCGGCAGGGTGGTCAAGCGGTGGACAGGGTTATCGAAAGCATGAATCTGATCCATGAAAAGATCAAAACCCTGGATGAAAGTTCCGCCCGCATCGGCCAGTTCGTTCAGGTGATTGAAGATATCGCCGCCCAGACCAACCTCCTGGCCTTAAACGCAGCCATTGAAGCAGCCCGGGCAGGAGAGCACGGCCGGGGGTTCGCGGTGGTGGCCCAGGAGGTGCGCGAACTGGCGGAAAACTCCGCCCGCGCCACCCGGGAAATCACCCAGCTGGTGGCCGGCATCCAGGGAGCCGCGGGGGAAAGCGTGGCGGCGGTAGAGCGGGGCCTGCAGGTTACCGGGGAAGTTCAGGAAGCTTTCCGGAACATCGTATCCCAGATCGAACGCACCGTGGAGAGCATCGAGGAGCTGGCTTCCGCCTCCCAGGAACAGGCGGCCAGCACGGAGCAGATGGTGGGGGGAGTGGAAGCCATTGCGGCTGTCGCCGAACAGGCGGCTGCCAGCTGCCAGGAGACGGCCGCCATTACCGGCGAGCTGTCCGGCCTGGCCGACAGGCTGAAATCCGTGGCCGAGATCTGGAAATTCAACCAGGACGGAGGGGAAGACAAACGCAAGGGCGGGCCTCACGTTGATGCGCAGGAGCATAAAAACGGTGCGGCATAAGCAAAAGGCCCGGAATGCCGGGGGCCGGCGGGATCTCCCACACCGGAACGAGCACCAATGCGGCCCCGGGTTTACCCTTTTAAGTCCCGGCCTTTCGATCCGGCCTTTTCCGGGGAGAGTGCAATTGTTAACGCCCGGAGATCAGGCTGCCGGAGGGAACACTCGACCCCGCCGCGGGCTGCCTGACGGCAGAACACCTCCACCACGTGCGGGTCAAACTGGGTGCCCGCACAGCGGTACAGCTCCTGCAGGGCTTCGGAGCCGGATTTTGCCGGCCTGTATACCCGGTGCGAGGTCATGGCGTCGTAGCTGTCCGCCACCGCCAGGATACGTGCTCCCAGGGGGATTTCTTCCCCTTTCAGCCCCGCGGGGTAGCCCCGGCCGTCGTAACGCTCATGGTGGTAGAGTACCAGGCGGCTGACGGTTCCCATTTCTGGAATGGGGGAGAGAACGTTAAAGCTGTACACCGGGTGGTTCTTCATCTCCTCCCACTCTTCACCCGTGAGCCTGCCCGGTTTGAAGAGAATACCGCCCGGCACCCCCATTTTGCCAATATCGTGGAGCAGGCCGGCAGTATAAATTATTTTTTGTTCTTCCTCCCCCATCCCCAGCCAGTCCGCCAGCAGTGCGGCCAGGGAAGCCACCCGCCCCGAGTGAAGCCAGACAACTTTCAACCGGGCCTCCAGCATCCTGTACAGTGCTCCAACCACATGCACCAGGGAATCCACCGGGATCACCCCAAAGAAGTTTTTCAACTGACTGCTCAGGTAAAACAAAAGCTACAGGGAGAAAAGTACTTTCCCTGTAGCCACTTTTCTCCCCTGCAGCCCAGCCGTCATAGTTCTCCGCATATAGCGTTCTGCGGGAAACCTTAGACCTGTGGCTTTGCGTCCCCGGCTTTCGCGCGGGTTTGCCCTCCGGGAGCCGTTTGATGCCCCTCCGGTTTTGCATCTTTGCGGTTGAGACCTTTTTTAGATCTTAAACTCGTTGGCCGCTGACTGCAGCCTGGCCGCAATCTCCGCCAGCTCCTGGGTGGCCCCGGCCACCTGCTGGATGGTGGAGGTCACCTGCTCGTAGCTGGCAGATAGCTGCTCTACCCCCTCACCGGTCTGCCTGGCGCCTTCGATGATTTCTTCCACCAGCTCGATGTTTTTCCCAACGGCATCAATAATATCATCAAGAGCCTCGCCTGCCCGGGAGGCCAGGGCCACGCCTTCCTGTACTTCGGCAGAGCCGTGCTCCATGGCTGCTACGGCCGCTTCCACCCCCGCCTGGATCTGGCTGACCAACCGGCTTATCTCCCCGGCGGCTCCAGCCGATTGTTCGGCCAGCTTCCTTACCTCTTCCGCCACCACAGCAAAACCGCGGCCCTGCTCGCCGGCCCGGGCCGCTTCGATGGCTGCGTTCAGGGCCAGCAGGTTGGTCTGGTCGGCTATGCCGGTGATGACGCCGGTAATGTTACCGATGCGTGCCGAGAGCTCGCCCAGGCTCCGGATGGACTCGCCCATGCGCTCGGCAGAAGCAGCAATGGAGTGGATCTTACCGATTGTCTCTTTCACCGTCTTTCCGCCGCTTTCGGCCACGGCAACCACCTTCTTCGACTCACTGGAGGTGCGGCTGGCATTCTCCAGGCTCTTTTCCGCCGTTGCGGCCACCTCGCTGGTGGTACTGGCCAGTTCTTCCACGGTTGCGCTGACCTGCTGGGTGGAAGCAGCCAGCTCCTCGCTGTGGGCAGCCAGGGTTTGAGCCTCCCTGACCAGGCCTGAAAGCAGTTTTCTTACACTATCCTGCAGCCGGTCCACGGCCAGGGCCAGCTTTCCTATCTCGTCCTTCATACGCAGGATTTTTTCCGGCACCGGCCGGGTAAAGTCACCGCTGGCTATGAGCCCCAGATGGTCCACCATTTGCACCAGGGGTGAGGTAATTCTGCCGGCCATCATTAAGGTCAGCCCCAGGGCAACAAGAATAATCAGCAGCGATAAAAGTAACATGGTATCCTTTAACACCGCTACCCTCTCCAGAACCTCGGCAGTGGGAACATTGATGCCCACAGACCAGCCGGTAGATTTAATGGGGGCAAATCCCACAAACCTTTCCTGCCCCTGGAAGACGTACCGCCCCACGCCTTCCTCCCCTTTCGCCATCCGGGAAACCACCGCTGCCAGCTCCTTCAGGGAGGAGTCGGTTCTGGCCTGCTCGATGAAATTCTCCTGGGCTGCCACCCGGGTAAATTCCTTATGGGCTATGACCTTGCCTGTGTTGTCCACGGCAAAACCGTAACCCGTGCGCCCGTAATTGATGGAAGAAACCAAAGTGCTCATCTTGCTGCCATCCATAACCCCGATAACCGCGCCGTTTACCTCTCCAGTGGCATAATGGCGAACCGGAGCGGAAAAAACAAAGACCACAGCATTATCCAGCCTGCTGACCAGCGTGCTGGAAACGGCGGTCTTTCCTTCCAGGGCCGCTTTGAAATAATCCCGGTCGGCAACCCTGGCCTTACTGCCATCGCTGAAGAAAGCATTTCCTTCCCTGTCGGCAATGCCCAGTTGTTTGAAGCCCAGGCTTTCCGCCCTTTTCCACTCCTCGCGCAGGGCCTGCAGTTTTTCCTCCAGAGTGGCCTCCCGGCCACCCCACCTGCCGCGGATGACGTTCCTGCTGGCTATGCTTTCAACCGCATATATTCGCGCCTGGATACGGTTGTCCAGTGTTTCGGCAGCCTGCCTGGCCGTCTTAAGCAGGGCCTCCTGGCTCTGTTCCTGCAGGGCCTGTTCGGCGTAATGCTCGCTCACCAGCCCCAGCACCAGGCAACCCATGAGCACTATAAAGCCGAAGAAAACAGCCATTCTGATCCGCAGGCTTCCCGCAAGCTGTCCCGTAAGTCTTCCCTTCATCCCTGTCTGCAGCCGCCCCTGCACCGTGACGGCAAGCAGGAACAGCGCCGCCAATCCTCCTTCCTTACAATTTTGCTTCTTCAGGCAGTAACCGGAACCGGCAGATCCCGTTTAAGGGTATAGAAACAACCGTTCCCCGGTCTTAAACTTCTATATTTTTATTTCGGCATAATTCAGGGTTACTTGAGCCCGCTGCCAGAGCTTATAGCCTTTTTTTAAACCATAAAAATAGCCGGCAGTTGTGACGGCCGGCTTTAAATAAAACGCTAAAATAATTTTAGTTGCTGGTGCCCTAAACCACCAGCTCATCGGCCAGCTTCTTTAGCCGCGCGGATACCGCCGTCAGCTCATTCACCGAAGCGTTGATTTCCTGCGACGAAGCGGCCTGCTCCTGCACCGCGGCAGACAACTGGGTAATTGAATCCGTCAGCTCCAGAACGGACTGCTGCACCTCCTGCAGGGTCTCCAGGATTTCCCTGGCCGAGCGCTGGGTATCCTGGGATAACTTGCGTATTTCCCCGGCCACCACGTTGAAACCCCGCCCGGCATCGCCCACCCGGGCCGCTTCGATGGCCGCGTTCAACCCCAGCAGGTGGGTTTGCTCGGCAATTTCCTCGATGAGGTTGACAATGCCGTCGGTTTTCTTGATTTCATCCCTGATCTTCTGCGCGCTGCTGTTCAGGTTTTCCGTTGTTGCCGCCACTTCTTCCGAGGTGGCGGAAAGGTTGGAGGTAGCCATGGCTATCTGGTTGATCTGGCTGTCCATTTCCTGCGACATTGCAATCAGATTTTCCTGGCGGGTGATGGGGGTGGTCATGCCAATGGTGCCGATTACTTTACCTGTACCGGGATCGGTAATGGGGTAGGAAACGCCGATGTAAGGTATGCCGTAGACCTCCTTCCCCGTCCGCCTGGCCTGCCTGCGGCCGGTGCGCAGGGTCAGGGCGGTTACGCTGCCTTCATTGATGGTGTCACCCGCCTTTAAAGAAAGGCCCACCTGACCGGGGTCGCAGTAAATATACCGCTCCAGGTCCGATACATAAATTCCCATCTCTTCCCCCAGCATCCCCTTGATAAAGGGGGCCAGCTTCAGGGCGCATTTTAAAAGGTCGGGCTCCGCCTGCTCCGCCCGGCGTTCACCCCCGTTATCGCCGGCAGCTGCAGCGGGTTCCACCGGCTCGACCGCTGGAGGTGGAGATATTTCTTCCGGTTGAGCTTTCTTGTTTTTAAATGAAAGCAGGTTCACTAAAGAACACTCCCCTTTCTTTTATCCGCAATCACATCTGACGCTGATGAGATATATCACCAACCTGAAGGAAAACAAGAACATGGGGCAGAACAGGAAGAAACAAACTGGAGGTAGAAAATAAAGCCCCCCTTCCAGGAACGCAAACAAAGAAAAAACTACAGGGAGAAAAGCATCCTGCCCCGTAGTTACTTTTCTCCCCTGCAACCCAGCCGTCATAGCTCCCCGCTAAAAAGCGTCCTGCGGGAAACCTTAGACCTGTGGCTTTGCGTCCCCGGCTTTCGCGCGGGTTTGCCCTCCGAGGTTAAACTTTATTCGCTATTTTTCTACTTATTTCATAATTAATTCTATTGAACCAGCACAATTTTCCTGTGTCAAGTAAATAATGTCATTTTATGTCGAACAGCAATAGTTTGCAGCTTCCACACCAAAACAAAAAGCCCCGTTTTCCGGGGCTCCCGTTTTTCTGGTGGGCGCGGTAGGGATTGAACCTACGACCTCTTGAATGTGAGTCAAGCGCTCTCCCACTGAGCTACGCGCCCATTTGAAGTTTTACCGTTGCAGGTGTTATTTTAACACATTTGCCGGCCGGGTGCAAGGGGGGCCGGCCTGTTTTTTTATTCCCGGACAGGCGGGGCGCACAGGTATCAGCTCCTTACAATTACGGGGCAGCCGGGAATTATTTCCTTCCCCTCCCCAACCACCGGCACCACCTCACAGGTGTTCAGGGAAGCGCACCAGTCCAGGTCGGCCGCCAGGCCCATGCTGAAAAGCTTGCGCCCGTGCAGGGAATGGTCAAAAGCTCGCCGGGGGTTGTCTTTATAGGCCAGGGCCAGGTGTAGGGCAGCCACGGCAAAGTCGGACAGATCCAGCCCGGACGCTCCGGGAGTAGAGCAGTACAACCAGCCCGGATCCGCCATTTTCACCATCTCCAGCACCACCATTCCAGCCCCCAGGGCATCTTCCAGGGAAAACTCGCCCTGCGTGCCGGCGCAGGCCAGGGTTACGTCCCTGCCCAGCCGGCAGACCTCCCGGGCCACCGCCCGGGCATTGAGCAGGCTTCCCACCAGCACCGTACCGGCTCTTCCTGCCGCAAGATTCAGGGCGCGGGTGCCGTTGCTGGTGGTGAGAACCAGCATCCTGCCGCCAACCACTTCCGGCCGGAACTCCAGCGGGGAGTTGCCGTGAGGAAAGCCGGGAATTTTTTCGCCGCCCCGTTCACCGGCCAGCAGTACCGGTATATTCTCCCCGGCCAGCCTGGCTGCAACCTCCTGTGCTTCCGCCGGGTCGACAACGGTCACCACACCCCGGCAACCATGGGCCAGGGCGGTAACTATGGTGCTGGTAGCTCTCAAAACATCAAAAACCACCGCCGTACCCCCGGCCAGAACGGCCTGTTCCAGGCTTTCAGCTGTTGGATAAAGGGTCACACGCATATTTAAACCTCCACGCGTTAATATTATACTGTTTCCTATCCCGGGCGGCAAGAAAATATTCTCCAGCGGTTTCCAAACTAATGAAAGCCCGTACGCTCAAAAGAAGGGTTTTCAAAATCATCCGTGGAAAAAATAAGTAAATAAGGGTGGCTCCCGGCGGCAGGGAGGTGCAGTGAATTGCAGCTATACCTGCGTAAAAGATATAAACACTTTGCCCGTTACCGGGAAATTACCAATATACTGGTTCGCCACGGCTTTGGCTACCTGGCCTACCAGCTGGGGTTAACCGAATTCTTAAATTTTGGCCACCGGTACAGGCTGCGCCGGCGGCTATCCGGCGAAGGAGCCCTGACCGTCAGGGAGCAGCCTTCACCACCCGAAAGATTGCGCCAGGCCCTGGAGGAACTGGGCCCGGCTTTTATCAAGCTGGGGCAGGTGCTTTCCACCCGTTCGGACCTGCTGCCCCCGCAATACATTGCGGAACTGGAAAAGCTTCAGGACCAGGTACCTCCCTTTCCCTTCGCCCAGGTAAGGGAGCGTATTCAAATGGAGCTGGGCGCCCCCCTGGAAGAAATATTCGACCACTTCGAAGCAACTCCCCTGGCTGCCGCTTCCATCGGCCAGGTTCACAGGGCAAACCTCCGGGATGGCAGGCCGGTGGTGGTAAAAGTTCAGCGTCCGGGCGTCGAAAAAACGATTTTGACCGACATTGAGATTCTTCACGACGTTGCCCGCCTGGTGGACAGGCACGGCCCCTGGCGGGAACTTTACCGTTTTGAAGAGATGGTAGAAGAGTTTGAAAAATTCCTGCGGGAAGAAATGGATTTTACGGTGGAAGGCCGCCATGCCGAAAACTTCCGGCAGCTCTTTGCAGGGGACAGTACCGTCTATTTCCCGGCAGTTTACTGGGATTATACCACCAGCAAAGTATTAACCATGGAGTTTGTTGAGGGGATAAAATTAACCCACCCGGAAGAACTGGCCGGCAGGGGGATCGACCGGAAACTGGTAGCCCGGAATCTGGCCGGTGCTTTACTGCGCCAGATCCTGATGCACGGCTTTTTTCACGGCGACCCCCACCCGGGAAACCTGGCCGCCCTGCCGGGTGGGAGGGTGGTTTTTATGGACTTCGGTATCGTGGGACGCCTGGATGAAGAGACCCGGGAAAAAATAGGCAACCTGGTTCTGGGTTTGCTCCGGCGCAATACCGCCCTGGTGGTAAGAGCAGTGGAAGAACTGGGTGTTGTGCCGCCGCATGTGGATCGTGCCGCCCTGCAGCAGGATATTGATGCCCTGAGAAATAAATACTATGAAATCCCCCTGAGCAGGATCAGCCTGAGTGAATCCTTGAGAGATATTATGGGAGTAGCTTTTAAATACCGGATCCGGGTTCCCACCCAGTTCACCCTGCTGGTAAAGTCTCTGGTTACCGCAGAGGGCGTGGTTGCCCAGCTGGACAGGGAATTAAGCATGGTGGAGATTGCCCGCCCCATGGGCAGGCAACTGCTGGCACGCCGGTTCAGCCTGCCCGGAATAAAAAAAAGGCTCCAGAATTTCCTGGAAGACTACTGCGGGCTCCTTTCCGGGTTACCCCACCGCCTGGACAGAGTGCTGGAGCTGGCTGCTGCAGGTGAATTAAAAATAAAAGCGGTTAACCCGGACCTGGACCGTATGATTGCCCAGCTCAATGCCATGGTCAACCGCATGGTTCTGGGTATCCTGCTGGGTTCTCTGATCGTGGGTTCTTCCCTGCTGATGGGAAAGGGTTACACCATCCTCTGGGGCCTGCCCCTGGCAGAAGCTGCTTTTATTGGAGGAGGGGTACTGGGTTTAGCCCTGGTTTTTTCCATCCTGCGTTCACGCAAGTTTTAGCTCACCGGAGGACGCAGGCCCGGGATCATGAGAACCATCAGGGCCAGGAGCAGTACAAAAAAGATAAACCTGCGCACAAAGGCACCTCCCGTTAACAGTACCGGTCACGGTTAAGATTTTACCTTAAAAGTGTGTCATTTCTACTTAATTTTTGTTAAATTTTTATTAAATATTCTGGTCAATAAAAAACCCTGCCCGCGGCAGGGTAAACATGATGTTCTAATTTGTCTCTAATAGGTAAAGGTGAAACTATCCAGGATCAGGCTTACGGGGCGTGATTGCAGCCAGCTATTGGGCACCCAGGATTCAAAGAAGTACAGCGCCCCATTGGTGGGGTCAACGCCATTCAATGCGTCCAGGGCAGCCCGCCTGGCTTCCTCGCTGGCCGGGCGGTTAATCCAGCCGTTTAAAACGGGTTCGAACTGGTAAGAACCCGTTTCATCCACCTGGTAGATAACCCCGGGAATGGAATTGGGGAAAATACCGCTCCTTACCCGGTTCAATACCACCGCCCCTACGGCCACCTTGGTAAGGTAGGATTCGGAATCAGCCTCCGCGGTAATCAACCGCGCCAGGAGGTCTACATCGGAACGGCTATAATTAACGGGACCCGAGCTGATGGTACCGCGGCTTACCGGTGCCGGGCTTGTCCCTGCACTGCGGTTGCCGGGGATAACCAGCTTTTGCCCCGGGTAAATTATGTCGCCGGTCAATCCGTTGGCTGCTTTTATCGACTGATAAGTTAACCCGTAACGCAAGCCAATGAGGTAAAGGGTGTCTCCGGGCTGAACGGTATATGTACCCGGGCTTTCATCTGGAATATAAAGCTTCTGCCCCGGATAGATGAGGTCACCGTAAATACCGTTGGCCCGGCGCAGGGCGTCCACAGTAGTCCCATAAGCGCGGCTGATCAGGAACAGGGACTCGCCGGGACTGACTGTGTGGGTGGCTGCTGCTGCAGCACCTACAGGCAGCAGTAAAAATATGGCCACCACCGACAAAAGGTAACGAAAGCCGGTGAAAAACTTGTCCATCCTTTCCCCTCCTCGGGCCTCCGGGGTTAGCTGATGGGTTTGGGTAGAGGGTACACCCTTCCACGCGTCCTTCCCTCACCTCCTCTAAACGCGTGGATTCACCCCGCTCGGGATAGAGATTCCCCCGTACCCCGCCTTCTGCATGCGGGGATTCGGCCGCTGGTAATTCTGTTACCAGTTAGTAATTATATAGAACAAAACCGCCGGCGCCAAGTGACAAATTATGCCAGGTTGGCAGCTTCCCCCCTGGCCCTCAAAAGTTGTTTTTAAACTTACCCCTACCTGTATTTCCCCAGCCTTGCCCTGATCCTGGCATTAATCTGCTCCATCAAAAAAATGGTATTAAAAACATGATGCAGCTGAATGGCAATACTTTCCACCGGCCGGTCCAGGTTAACCAGGTGGGGCTCGATAACCAGCTCCACGCCATAAATGGATTCCATCCGCTTTTTAAAGGCCTGCAGGATGGCTTCCCTGGTGCCCGCATCACCCACCTCCAGCCAGGGAGTGGAAGGAAGAATATCTTCTTTTTTAACCATTTCTTTAATTAAGACCAGCAGATCCTCCTGGAATTGTTCAAAACCGGGTCGCCTGACTGCCGTCATAAAATCCCCCCCGTATATTACGAGAGTCTGGATTTTATTTCCAGAGCGCGGGCGCCAATGGAGCTGGGCTCCAGAACCAGCGCCCGGGCCGGGATACCGCTTTCCCGGAAAGTATCTTTCATTACCCGGGCAATAAGCTCCATATTGCTGTCGGCCAGGGCAATTATGCTCGGGCCGGCGCCGCTCAGGCATACCCCCCGGGCTCCGGCCAGGCGGGCGGCTGCCAGCACTTTCTTCATCCCGGGTACGAGAGAAGCGCGGTAAGGCTGGTGAAGCCTGTCTTCCATGGCGGTGGCCAGCAGATCCAGCCGGCCCTGCTGCAGGGCTGCCACCAGGAGGGCCGCCCGTCCCAGATTAAAAACGGCATCCCCCAGGCTGACATGCTGGGGCAGAACCTCCCGGGCCGCCCTGGTACTCAGCTGGAAATCCGGTATCACCACCACCACCTTCAGGCCGGGGGGCGGGTCTATCTTAACGTAACGCACCTCCCCCTCCACGATGGCGGAAATAATAACGCCGCCCAGGAGGGCTGGAGCCACGTTGTCGGGATGGCCTTCCAGCTGCGAGGCCATGGTGAGCAGTTCCCGGGGGGAAAGCTTGTTTCCGGAAAGCACGTTAGCCGCCACCAGGCCGCCCACGATGGCTGAAGCGCTGCTGCCCAGCCCCCGGGCCACGGGAATATTGTTGAGCAGGCGGATGCGCAGTCCCGCAGGGACAAAGCCCACCTGTTTGAAGAGGTGCATGGCCGCCCGGTAAACGATGTTGCTTTCGTCCCGGGTTATATCCTGAACCCCTTCCCCGTGCACTTCAATGCTCAGGCCGCTGGACACCTGTGCCATCTCGATAATGTTATAGAATTTTAAGGCCATACCCAGACAATCAAACCCCGGACCCAGATTGGCCGTAGTGGCGGGCACCTGTACGCGAACCATTTTTATTCACCTTCTACCCGGATGCAGCAGTCTATCCGGTCCACCGAACTCAAGCATTCCACCAGGCGCAGGGCATCCTGCAGGTTTTGCTCCCGCACCCGGTGGGTTACCATCACGATCTCCGCCCTGTCACCATCGGTGTGTTTCTGAATTACCGAAGCCAGGCTGACCTCCTTATCACCGAAAGCGTAGGCAATGGACGCCAGCACTCCCGGCCTGTCGGAAACCGTCAGGCGGATGTAATACTTGCTTTCCGCAAGGGCCATGGGTTTGACCGGCTTTTCCTCGTAACAGGTGCAGCCCATAAAGGCCGGCACCCGGTGGACTATATGGCGGGCGGCATCCATAATATCGGCCACCACAGCACTTCCCGTGGGCAGCTCCCCTGCCCCCCGGCCGTAAAACATCACATCTCCCACCGCATCACCCCGGATAAAAATGGCATTAAAAACATCGTTAACCGAAGCCAGGGGGTGATATTGGGGGATCATGGTTGGGTGTACCCGTACCTCCACGCCTTCCGGTGTTTCCTTGGCAATGGCCAGCAACTTGATGACATAATTTAACTCCCGGGCGTAGGCAATATCCCTGGCCGTAATTTTACTTATGCCCTCCACGTAAACATCATTCAAAGTTATCCTGGAATTAAAGGCAATGGAAGCCAGGATGGCCAGCTTGCGTGCCGCATCCAGCCCCTCTACATCGGAAGTGGGGTCGGCCTCGGCATAACCCCTGGCCTGGGCCTCCCTCAATACCTGGTCAAAATCCATTCCTTCCAGGGTCATCTTACTCAACATATAGTTGGTTGTCCCATTAATAATACCCATAATTTCCTGAATCCGGTTGGCCGCCAGGCACTGTTTGAGGGGGCGGATAATGGGAATTCCCCCGGCAACGCTGCCTTCAAAAAAGAAACCCGCCCCGCTGGCCCCGGCAGCGGCAAAAAGTTCTTTACCGTGCAGGGCAATCATATCCTTGTTGGCCGTAACCACACTTTTGCCCCGCTTCAAAGCATCCATAACATAATCCAGCGCCGGGTGAATGCCTCCCATTACTTCCACAATAACATTAATTTCGGGATCATCAATTATATCCTGATAACTATCGGTAAGCAGGGCCGGGTCCACCTGGATGCCCCGGTCCCTGGTCAGGTCGCGGACAAGGATGCGGGAGATTTCTACTGGCGCACCAACCCTTTGCGCGATGTTTGCCGCATTGCCGGTGAGAATGCGGTAAACCCCGCGGCCAACCGTTCCCAGACCTAAAAGCGCTACTTTAACCGGCTGCAAGAAATCCTCTCTCCTTCCTTCCAGCACTTGTCCCGGATTTGGATATGAATATTTTATCATCGCCTGCCGGTTAAGGGCAAACAAAAAACCGGCCCGGGACCGGTTATTAAATAATTATGCAAATGAGCCCGCCACTTCCTTCGTTAACAATACGCTGAATGGTCTCCTGCAGTTTTGCCCTGGCATTTTCCGGCATGCGGTACAGTTTATTCTGTATTCCTTCTCTAACCAGATCGTGAACCGACTTGCCAAAAATCTCCGATTGCCAGATTTTCTGCGGGTTGGATTCAAATTCATTGAGCATGTATCGCACCAGCTCTTCACATTGTTTTTCCGTTCCAATTATAGGTGTTATTTCGGTAGCAATATCCGCCCGGATCATATGAATGGAAGGAGCTGTTGCCTTCAATTTAACCCCAAAACGATTACCCTGGCGAATCAGCTGGGGCTCTTCCAGGACCATTTCGTCCAGGCTGGGAGTTACCACACCGTAGCCCGTTTCCCGTACCTCTGTCAGCGCGTGGGCCACCTTATCATACTCGCGTTTGGCAACGGCCAGCTCTTTAACCAGCCTGAAAAGTTCATGATCCCCGCTGATACTGAAGCCCGATTCATCGCTCAGCACCTGGAAGAAAAGCTCCTGGGGTGAGGTTATTTCAATGGCTGAAACCCCGGTGCCCATATCCATCCTGGTAATTTTAACGGAAGAAGCAAAGTCGTATTCCCCCAGTCTTTCCACCGCGCTATTGATGTCACGCAGGCGGCGCACGTTCTGGATGGTTTCACGAACCGATTCTTCTACCTTCTGCCTCAACCAGTGGCCGCTGTCCAGCTCCTCCACCCACTGGGGAAGCACCACATTAACCTCATTGACAGGGAATTCCATCAGCACAGTTTCCAGAATAAACAGGGCGTCCTGCTGGGTCATCTGCAGGCAGTCCACCGGTAAGACAGGCACATCGTATTTCTCGGCCAGCTCCTCGGCCAGGCTCACCGTCTGGGGATCGAGGGGATGGGTGCTGTTCAGCAGTACCACAAACGGACGGTTAATGTCCTTGAATTCGGTAATGACCCTTTCTTCAGCTTCCACGTAATTCTCCCGGGGTATATCGGTTATACTCCCATCCGTTGTGACCACCACGCCTATGGTGGAGTGGTCCGTAATTACCTTGCGGGTACCGATCTCCGCTGCCTCCTGGAAGGGAATAGGCTCTTCAAACCAGGGCGTTGACACCATCCGCGGGCCGTTCTCGTCCTCATAACCCAGGGCACCTTCAACCCGGTAGCCCACACAATCCACCAGGCGCATCTTCACCACGAGGTTGGGTGAAATGGTAATTTCCACTGCTTCGTTGGGTACGAATTTGGGCTCGGTTGTCATTACTGTCCTGCCGGCACCGCTCTGGGGCAGTTCATCCTTGGCCCGCTCCCGGTCGTAAGGGTTCTCAATGTTCGGAATCATCAGCAGTTCAGCAAAACGCTTGATGAAAGTGGACTTGCCCGTGCGCACGCCGCCACTGACGCCCAGGTAGATATCGCCGCCGGTCCGTTCCGCGATATCCCGGAAGATATCCACTTTCTCCATGATGTATTCCCTCCTTAACAAAGGTTTTTCGGCCGGAATCCACAGGACCAGTTTATTCCAATGGCATACATTAACAATATATATATATTAAGACCCCGGCAGATTAATAACCGGGGTAAATATTTTTGTGAACATTCCGGCAGGTATTTTAATCAGAAAAAATTGGTTTTTAAAAAGGATTTTTGCCAGCACTGTCGAATACAATCCACGTCATCTCAAAAAGTTGTCAGAGAGGGGAGTGATGCATGCAAAAATTACCTTACCCGCCCCTCAGGAACGGGCGGTGGTGGCTGGTTCTTCTCCTGAGTTCCTTAATGCTATGTCTGGTTCCTTCAATTTCCTGGGCCAACCTCAAGCATACGGTAGCAGCCGGGGAAACACTTTATGGCTTGAGCCAGAAATACGGGGTTACCGTAAATGCCCTGCAGGCAGCCAATGGTATCAGCGGGCATTTAATCTACCCCGGCCAGGTGTTAATTATCCCCGGCCAGAGTACAGCAGGGTCGTCCCGGAACAACGTGGTAACCGGGAACGGCAGCGCCTCTGACGGGGTTAGTAAATATACGGTTCGTCCGGGAGATTCTCTGTATGCCATTGCCCTGCGTTACGGTGTAGGAGTGGAGGCATTAAAGAAAGCCAATAATCTTACTTCTGACCTGATTTACCCCGGGTGGGTTTTAATATTACCCCGGGGCAGCCAGGAAGCCAGCAATGCTGCAACCCGGGTCTCCCGCAGTGGTACGGGCAGCATAAGAGCGGTGCTGGCCACGGCCGATTCCCTGCTGGGAAGTCCCTATACCTACGGGGCCAGCGGCCCCGGGGCCTTTGACTGTTCAGGTTTTACCAGCTATGTCTTCCGGAAGGCAGCGGGGATAAACCTGCCCCATAATGCGGCTGCCCAGGCCCAGCTCGGAAAGCGGGTGGAGCGAAGCGACCTGTCACCGGGAGATCTGGTCTTCTTCAGCTACTACGGCAGCGGGAACATTAATCATGTAGGTATATATGTGGGCCAGGACCGGTTTATTCATGCTTCCACCAGCCGGGGAGTAATTTATTCTTCCCTTAATGATTCCTATTACGCCGCCAATTACAGAGGGGCAACCAGAATCCTGCCCGGCTAAAAAATATGCGGCCCCTGGCAGCGGGCCGCGGCGATATAGTCTGAAAGCCCGTTTCCTTAAAAACGGGCTTTCGAGTTTAAACGACCGGGAGCGACGACTAAAACCAGGACACATCCCGGAAATAATTTGCATACACGCTGAGCCCGCTTTTGGCAGCGGGCTTTTTCATTTGAGCTATTGATAGTTTTTCTCGCGCAACTGCACTGCAGCCAGGGCCACCTCTTCCATTTCCCGCCTGCGGCCCCTGCTCATCAGGTTGATCACCGCTTCCCGGGGAGGCATTCCTTCAAAAAGCACCCGGTACATCTGCTCGGTAATGGGCATTTCCACACCGTAACGGCCGGCCAGGCGGTAGGCCGCCCGGGTGGTCCGCACCCCTTCCACCACCATCTGCACCGCGGATATTGCCTCGGATAGGCTTTTCCCCCGGCCAATCTCAATCCCGGCCCGGCGGTTACGGCTGTGCATGCTGGTACAGGTGACAATCAAATCCCCCACGCCGGCCAGGCCGGCAAAAGTCAGGGGATTGGCACCCATGGCCAGACCCAGACGGGTAATTTCGGCCAGGCCCCGGGTCATCAGGGCCGCCTTGGTATTATCACCAAAACCCAGCCCGTCGGCAATTCCCGTACCCAGGGCGATGATATTTTTCAAAGCTCCTCCCAGCTCCACCCCGGCCACGTCGGGGTTGGTATAAACCCGGAAGCTGCCCGTCATAAAAAGTTCCTGGGCAGCCTCAGCCGCAGCCATATTCCGGCTGGCAACCACCACTGCAGTTGGCATCCCCCGCCCCACTTCCTCGGCGTGGCTGGGACCGGAGAGGACCACATAACGGCTGTTATTTTCCTCCCCGGCTTCCCCGGCAAAAACCCGGGAGAGAGGCAGGAGGCTATCTTCCTCAATACCCTTGGCCGCATTGATCAACAGCGCCCGGGGAGACAGATAGGGAAGCGAAGCCCGCAGGACTTCCCGGAAAGCATGGGAAGGGACACTGTAAATGACCGCCCGGGCATTTTTAACCACCGCGGAAAGATCCACATTTACCTGAACGCCGGGGGGCAGGTAAACTCCCGGCAGGTAACGGCTGTTCTGGCGTTCACTGTTAATTTGAGCGGCCAGGCCCGCCCGCCGTGCCCACATCTCTACCGGTATTCCTTTGCCGGCCAGGAGCACGGCCAGGGCAGTGGCCCAGCTGCCGGCGCCCAGAATGGCCACTTTTTCATTCACCACTGCCAACCCTTTCCTTTAACGAATTTTGGATTCAGTACCTGCCAGCAGCCGGCGGATGTTGGGTATATGCTTGTATACAGCTATAACCGCCACCAGCAGGGCAAAGAACAGGTGTTCACGGGGCCGGCCCAGCAGGAGCATCCAGAGGGGCATTGAAACGGCAGCCACGATGGAACCCAGGGAAACGTAACCGGAAGCCACCACCACTAACGCCCACAGTCCCAGGGCCAGAAGGGCCGCCACCGGCGCCAGGCCCAGAAAAACCCCCAGCCCCGTAGCTATAATTTTACCCCCCCTGAAACCCAAAAACACCGGCCAGCTATGACCGGCAATTGCAGCCAGACCGCAGGCCAGTTCCAGACCTCCCCCCCCCAGGTAACGCCCCAGGAGCACGGCTAAAAGTCCCTTACCGGTATCGCCAATAAGAGCAATGGTGCCTGCTACCGGGCCCAGGTTGCGCCAGACATTGGTGGTACCTATATTACCGCTGCCGTACTTGCGAATATCAATCCCCCGGATTCGTCCCAGCAGGTAGCCCACAGGAATTGAACCAATCAGGTAGCTGACCACCACAGCCAGAACAGCCATTTTCTCCCCCCTTTTTCTTTTTCAATCCCGCTGCCGCAGGATGAAACGGATGGGCGTACCTTCAAAGCCAAAGGCTGCCCGGAGCTGGTTCTCCAGGTAGCGCAGGTAAGAAAAGTGCATCAATTCCGGGTCGTTGACAAAGAGGATGAAAGTGGGTGGCTTTACCCCGCTCTGGGTGGCATAAAATATTTTCAAGCGTTTGTTCTTAGCGGCAGGCGGCGGGTTTCGTAAAACAGCATCCCTGATCAGCCTGTTCAAATCTGAAGTGCCGATGCGCAAACACTGCTGTTGGGCCACCAGGTTCACCATTTCCAGAAGCCTGGATATCCGCTTCCTGGTAAGTGCAGAAACGAAAACTACCGGGGCGTAGGTCATGAAGGCCAGTTCCCGGCGAATAAGTTCGGTAAACCGCTGGTAGGTATGGCTATCCTTATTCACCAGGTCCCATTTGTTGACCACCAGCACGCTGGCCTTGCCCTGTTCATGGGCATAACCCGCTATACGCTTATCCTGATCGGTAACCCCTTCCAGGGCATCCAGCACCACCAGGGCTACCTCGCAGCGATCTACGGCCTTGAAAGAGCGAATCACACTGTACTTCTCCACAGCCTCTTCAATGCGGCTCTTCCGCCGGATGCCCGCCGTATCCACCAGGATGTAGCGCTGCCCTTCCCGCTCAAACCAGGTGTCAATGGCATCCCGGGTGGTCCCGGGAATTTCGCTGACAATCACCCGCTCTTCTCCCAGAATGGCATTGACCAGGGAAGACTTGCCCACATTGGGCCGCCCGATAACGGCAATGCGAATGGTGTCCGCTTCTTCTTCCTCCCCGGTTTCGGGTGGCAGAACCGATACCAGGCGGTCCAGCAAATCCCCGGTATTCATTCCCTGTGCCGCCGAAACGGGGATGGGCTCGCCCAGGCCCAGGCGGTAAAATTCCGCCAGCTGGCCCGGGCGCTGGAAATCCTCCACCTTGTTGGCCACCAGCAATACCGGTTTCCTGGTTCGGCGCAAGAGGGCAGCTGTATCCTCATCTGTGCTGGTCAATCCCGCCCGGGCGTCCACCAGAAAGAGTATGACATCCGCTTCCTCTATGGCCAGCTCAACCTGCCGCCGCACCTGACGGGGAATGTCACCCGATCCTGCAAAATCCAGTCCACCGGTATCCACCAGGGTGAAGACGCGCCCGGCCCATTCCGCATCCCGGTAGAGCCGGTCGCGGGTTATCCCGGGTTCATCTTCCACAATGGCGACGCGATTTCCCACCAGGCGGTTAAAAAGGGTGGATTTTCCCACATTTGGACGGCCTACAATTGCTACTACCGGTTTTGGCAAGGGGAGGGCCCTCCCTTTTTCTCCGTAGTTTACTGCTGCATCAGTGATAATTTAAACAAACTTCTACCAGTCCGGCAGGTCCATCGACCACAAACACGGGGCAATCCAGTCTGGCGGACAATTCCTGCACAGTCATACCGTCGAGAAAGACCTGTTCCGGCTGGCGCACCATAACCGCAGGCAGGATTAACGCCTGCCCCCTGTCCCGGCCTTCCAGGGCTGTCACAATATCCTTCCCGGAAATAAGGCCGGCCACAGTTACCGAAGGGCCAAACAAACCGCTGGGAACGACAGCCAGGTTCACAACCAGGTTATTAACCTTATTCAGCCTTTCTACAACCGGCGCCAGGATACTTTCCGCCAGCACCCCTGTAACCACGGTCACCCTGCGTAAAGAGGGCAGCGATGGCGGCAGGGACCTGGATACCCGCTCCCATTCATCCAGAAAGAGGCGCACCAGTCCCACACCGTTTTCCGTCTGGGGAAAATCATCATAACGCAGTCCCGAGGGGATCTCCCTCCCGGCCAGCAGGTAGAATTCATCGCTGGCATAGACCATTGCCCGGGCGAAACGTTCCAGACAATGATCCTGCCACGACTGTACCCGCTCCACCACCTCAACTGCTTCTTCACGGTTAAAGGTACGCAGGGGGGTCAACCCTTCCCGGTAACGGGTAAGCCCTACCGGAACAATGGCCACAGAGCGCACCGCCGGCCAGAGGTTTATCAGGTCGCCCACCGTACGTTCCAGCTCCCTGCCGTCGTTTATCCCCGGGCAAAGGACCACCTGGGTATGCATCTCAATCCCCCCCTGGCCCAACCGCCGCAACTGCTCCATAATTTCCCCGGCCCGGGGATGTCCAAGCATTTTCACCCTCAAAGCAGGGTTAGTGGTATGCACGGAAATATAAAGGGGGGATAACCTGAGCCTGATAATACGCTCCAGATCCCTTTCCTTCAGGCCGGTCAGGGTAATGAAGTTCCCGTGCAGGAAAGAAAGGCGGTAATCGTCATCCTTCACGTACAGGGTGGGACGCAGCCCCGGGGGCATTTGATCCACAAAGCAGAAAAGACAGCGGTTCTGGCAGCGGCGGATGGGTCCCAGGCCCCCGTCAACAAATTCCAGACCCAGATCGTCGTCGAAATCCTTTTCCACATCGCAGAGCCATTCTTCACCGCCGGCTTTGAGCAGGGTAAGCGTCAGTTCCTCCTCGCAGGTTAAAAAGCGATAATCCAGGATATCTTCCACCGGCTGGTTGTTTACCGCCACCAGCCGGTCCCCTGGCTCCACGCCCAACTCCGCGGCAATACTGCCCGGGGCTACTTTTTCAATTACCAGGCCCTGTGCCGTCATCATGGTCACCTTTATAGAAAAACGTTAGAACACGTAACATTACACTGGGAAAAGTTACGCATACGTAACAGTATTATATTGTAACAACATACCAAATCGCAAGTACTGGAATGCCGCAGCTAAGATTCAGGGTAATTCGCCTTCTGTTTGTCACGGATACAGCGTGTCTTAATCTTTACATCGAGTGCAAAACTACCGGGCGCATATGCAACGCTGCCAGGTTCGCTCCGAGACAAGCCGATGTTTCGCCCGGCCCGGAGCACTGGAGCGACGAGGGACGGCCGTCACCGGCCCGAAACGAACCGCGGCGAAACATCTTACCTAAAAGCCAGGGGATAGCTGTCCAGCGCCGTCTCGTTATTCGTGCTTCACAATGATATACACGCCGTTTTCCAGGTCATGCACCATGGCGTCCAGGGTACGGGCCAGGTAACGGGCCATTTTCACCTGCTCCTCCTGGTTGCGGGCAAAAAAAATGGGCGCTCCCCCGGCCACAATATCCATATTCAAAGTTACCACAGCCATTATGCGGTTTTCCATAACACCACCATCCATGCCGGTTTACCTGGCGGCCATACGTCCCGCTTCAGTTTTCAATGGCCTGGAACGGGCGCTTTCCAGCACGGGAGTACGCTTTACCGCCAGGATTAACGCATCCTGATCCCTTTCCACGGGTACCGTATAAAGCCCCACCACCCCGCTATCGGGATCAATACGGGCAAGGGGGGTGAACTCTGGAATATCCACGTCTTTCTTGGTTCCCAGAAGCACCGTAACTGTATGCGCTATGGCCTGGCGCTGCCCCAGATCGTGAATGGTGGCCCGGGCATCGGAATTCCTGGGTATAATTAAAACAGCCAGCCCCTCGGCCAGGATCTTCTCCCGTATCTCCTTCAAGCCGACATTGATAAAACCGATGTTTTCCACCATCAGGATAGAATTGTCAAACCATATTCGTGCCGGCACGACTTCGCAGATATCCCCCACTGTCTCCCCGGCCATAAATGTGCGCACAAAGATTATGGAAAGTAAGGCAATAAGAACGGCCGCCGGAAATCTCCCCAGTTCATAGGCAATGCTGGTCAAAAGGGCACAGCCCATGGACAGGTAATTACGGGCTTCAAAGGTACGGGCTATTCCTTCTATATAATCACTGCCCCGCTTGACCAGTTCGTTTTCATCCAGGTGTTCCAGGGTTTTTCTTTCAATACCCCTTATTTCCCGGAACTGACTGGCAGCCAGCGCCAGGAAAGTTACCGCGGTATAATCCGGTTTCAAAATAGCCGGAATGGCTACCGCTCCCAGGGCAGAGGCGATAAAACCCAGGAAAAGGTGAGAAAGATAACCATGAGGGTAGCCGGGATACTGGCGGTAATCCAGGTGCAGCATAACCATCCTGGCTATCGTACCGGCCATTGTCCCGGCTATGATGGTGCCCAGGTAATGTTCCAATTTCCCCCACCTCTAGTCCTGGCGAATACGTTCCAGATGATCCCTGGCCGCCTCACCCGCATCCGGATCCCGGTGGCCTTCTGCCGGCGTTTCGGTTGCCTTTTCAGCGGTATCCAGGTCCGGTTTTCGGGCCCGCCGGGGAGCGAAGAAACTCGCAAATTCCCGGCCAAAGAAATCGCTTAACCTGCTTTTGGCCCTGTCCCAGCTTCCGGCACTGATGAGCAGAAACGCACCTCCCCCCAGCAGGGTCAGGGCAATGATCCAGCCCAGAGCCTTCCAGCTGCCGGGCGTTCCCGCCGTACGGTCGGTAACCGGTTTGGGTGCTCCCCCGGGGGCTGGTCCGGTGAGGCCCAGGACAACCGGCACAGCATCGGCCAGAAGAGCGATGCCTCGCTCTGCCTCTCCCTTCGTGTTGGTGTGGGTGCCCGCTTCGATGAGCAGGGCGGTAGGCATCAGGTCCTGGTTATAATTGCCCTGTGCGGTAAATATTTCTTTAACCACCGGTTTATGCAGGCTGTTGGCGTAGGACATCAACCTCTTGGCAAAATCAAGGTTGGCCTGCATCCGCGGATTTTCCCGCCCCACCACCAGCCGTGTCTGGGCTACATCCTCATTGGAAATATAACGCTGGTAATAGCTGGGATCGGAAATGCCGTCCCTGTGCACGTCAAAAATGGCAATGGGGTTATTCTGCATCAATTTTACAGCCGTTCTCCGGGAACGGTAATAGGCGTTATCGTCATGGGGGTCATGGGGGGTCCTGTCATAATCCACCCTTACACCGCTGTTCTTTAAGCGGTTTACCAGGGCTTCCCCCACCTGGTAAATACCTCCCTTAAAGGGAATGGATTCCGAACCGTCTGTGGGCACATAGGATTCATCGCTGTGGGTGTGGTAAATACCTACCGGCCGGGTACTGCGGGCCATCATCCGGACAGCGGGAACGCCCAGGTGACTGTAATACTCATTATAGGCCAGCAGGTCCCTGTCCATTCCCAGATAACGGGCGTAAGCGGTGTTACCCTTTACCCCGGTAACCCGGTAATGCCGGCCTTCAGCAGTAAAAATTTCGTCTCCCACCGTAACCCGCCGGGAAGCCTGGCTGATCACGCGTCCCTGCTCGTCCTTTACAGTATAGACGACGCCCACCTGGTGGTCGTTTTCTGCCTCTTTAAAGAAGGTGGTTACCGACCATACCGGCCGGGTAAGCCGTGAAACGGATAACCCCAGGAGCAGGGATATTCCCACCAGGAGCAGGCCGATTCCCCAGATAATCCTGCTTTTTGCCCCGGTCACTTTAAAGTTCCCCCCTCGTCATTCTCAGGACTTTCCCTGTCGATCCTGTTCCCGCCATTCTCCACGGTAGCCATTTCCGGTTTGCGCAAAGCCCTGAGCAAGGCTTCCGGCCGCCCTTTCGATACCGGTCCTCCCTGCAGGCGCTCTCTCACCTCGCCTACCACTTCGGCCAGGAGCACGGCCAGGATCCCGGCCAGCACAATGGCATCGAAGGCGCCAGCGCCGCCAATAGCCACCCGGCCTGCCGGGGCACCGCGGCTGACCAGCCAGAAATAGTAACCCACATCCAGAACCAGCAACCCCAGCGTGGCGGAAACAAAGGCAGCCCGTCTTGAACGCCCGGCAAGGTAACCCACCAGCCCGGCAACCAGAGGATAAAGCCACAGGGCATCCAGAATTTCATACCTTCCTCCGGGTTCGGGCAGACCCCTCATTACCAGGGAGCCTACGGCATAGACCACTACTGCGGTTATCCCTGCCCCCACCAGGGCACGGATACGCTCCGCAGCAGTCCCCGCCCGGGAGAGCAGGTAAATAGCCAAACCCAGCGGGATCAGGCCGCCGCCGACGTTTATGGAAACCGGGTAACGACCGCCGGGAATGGGCAGGGAGATGAAACTGCCCACCATCATGGCCACAATTACGGCCAGGGCACCCCGGTCAGTCAGGCGCATGCGATCCAGGGCCCGGTGGGCCAGGCCGAAAAAGATCAAGAGGGAGATAACTATCAGTGCCGTGATACCCACAGGAAAACCGGTCATGTACCATCCTCCTCTATACTTAAGCTTTTTTTAGCGTGCCCCGGCCAGGTATAAATATGCACAAAAAAAAGTGGCGCTTTGCACGCCACTATGCTTTGCCACCGGAAATAAGCTTATTTTTCAAAAAGATCTCCCACCACTTCCCCTATAGTTACGCTGGCACCGTCACTGCTGTGCTGGTAGCCCGGCTCTTTGGCACGCCGGCTCCCCCTTTCCCGCTCCCGGTTGACTTCCCGGATGGAAAGGCGGATTCGTTTTTCAGCACGATCCACATTAAGCACCTTAACTTCAACTTCTTCTCCTTCCTGAACCACTTCATCGGGAGTGGCCACATGCCGGTCCGCCAGGTGAGATATATGCACCAGCCCTTCCACTCCCGGCTCCAGCTGGACAAAAGCTCCAAACGGTGCGAGCCTGACCACTTTGGCCTTCACGATGCTGCCCACGGGATATTTTTCCTCCACATTATCCCAGGGGTTGGGCAACACCTGTTTTAAGCCCAGGGAAACTTTTTCATTCTCCCGGTCCACCCGCAGAACCATTACGTCCACTTCGTCGCCTACATTTACCACTTCTGAAGGGTGGTTAACCCGGTACCAGGCCATTTCCGATATATGCAGCAACCCATCCACGCCGCCAATGTCCACGAAGGCACCAAAATTGGTCAGCCGGCGAACCACGCCCCGCACAACCTGGCCTTCCTGCAGGCTTTCCAGCAACTCCCGGCGCCTGCGCACCGCTTCCTCTTCCAGCACAGCCTTACGGGAGAGGATAACTTTCCGCCTGCTGCGGTTTAACTCGATTACCTTGGCTCTGATCTTTTCCCCTACATATTTGCTGAGGTCTTCTACGTAACCTCTTTCCACCAGAGAGGCCGGCAGGAAGGCCCTCAAGCCCACATCCACCAGAAGACCGCCTTTAACCACTTCCCGCACGATGCCCTCGACGGGCTCACCGTTTTCCAGGTGCTCATTTAATTTCACCCAGGCTCTCTCCGCATCGGCCCGTTCCTTGGAGAGGATCAGCCGCCCCTCATTATCTTCAGCTTTAATAACGGCAACTTCTATTTCATCCCCGACCTTTACCACATCCGCGGGGGAACTTACACTGTAGCAGGACAATTCCCTCAGGGGAATTATGCCTTCCGACTTGGCGCCGACATCCACCAGCACCTCATCGGCACCTACCTGAACCACCACGCCCTTCACAATTTGCCCTGGCCGCAATGACCTGACCTCTACGGCTTCTTTCATCCCTTCCTCGCCGCTGGCTGTCTCCGCGGCACTTTCCCCGGCACCGGGTGTTTCACCGGTTGTACTGTCGGCAGCGGGTATACCCTGCACAGCTTCCCGGGCGGCGGCGCTGGCAGTGGTGTCCTGGGCGGCAGGGGAAGCTTCCCCGGCGGTTTCCCCGGTGGCTCCGCCCGGGGATACCACCTGGTCTTTCTCCCCAGCGACACTGGTGTCTTTAATGTTTTCCTCCACAGCTACCATCTCGCCCAACTCCTTCATCCGTCGTTCTACCTCCTCTATAATCCAGTCAGGTGTGGATGCCCCCGCTGTCAATCCCGCCACCTTCACCCCTTTAAACCAGGAGGGGTCCAGTTCCCGGGCGGTTTCCACCTGATAGGTTGGTACACCCGCCTGGCGGCACAGGGCGGCCAGCTTGCGGGTATTGGCGCTGGACGCACCACCAACCACCACCATCACATCCACCTCCCGGGCCAGTTCCAGGGTAGCCCGTTGCCTGGCCCCGGTGGTATGACAGATGGTATTGTATACTTTTAATTGTCCCACTTTTTGCAGCAGGACATCCACCACTGCCTGGAAGTTGGCCAGCGGCTGGGTGGTCTGGGCCAGCACGGCCATGCAGGCCATCGCCGGCAACTTCTCGGCCTCCCGGGGCCCTTCCACCACTACCGCCCGCCCACCGGTCCAGTCCACAATACCCTGAACCTCGGGATGGTTCTTATCACCCACCACCACCACCAGCGTACCGCTGGCAGCTTCAGAGTGGGCCAGCTTCTGTGCCCTGCCCACAAAGGGGCACGTCGCATCCACTACCTTCAAATCGCGTTTCCTGGCAGCGGCCAGAATGCCGGGGCCTACGCCATGGGAGCGGATAATCAGTTTCCCTCCGGGACGGGCTTCCTCCACCCTGCTTATCTCCTGTATCCCCGCCGCCGCCAGTTTATTCATTACCTGGGGGTTATGAATCAGTGGACCGAGGCAGTAGACCGGCCCGTCCCGCTCCCTGGCCGTAGCCATAGCCAGCTTTAAAGCCCTTTTTACACCAAAACAAAAACCTGCTTCCGCCGACCGCCGCACTTGCATTGAAAAATCACCGACTTACTTCCCGCTGTTCATTAACCTGGCAATCTCATGCATCAGTTTCCGGCTGACTGCCAGGTAATCAGGCCGGCCGCCTGAGCTGTACTCAAATACCAGCGGCTTGCCTATATTTACCCTGACCCTGCCGAAAAGGCCGCGGGTATTAATCACTGCTACCGGCAGTACCGGTACTTTTGCCCGCAAGGCCAGCATGGCAGCCCCCATATGTGGTTCGAGGAGCTCACCGCTTTTGCTCCTGGTTCCCTCCGGAAAAATACCCACCACCCGGCCCTGCTTTAGCAACTCCAATGCCCGCCGGATAGCCTGCCTGTCGCCACCACCGCGGCGTACCGGAAAAGCACCCAGGGCTCTAATCACCGGGCCGAGAAGGGGTATATTGAATAACTCGGCCTTGGCTATAAAATGTACCTGCCGGTCCAGCGCACATCCCACCACCACGGGGTCCCAGTAGCTGACGTGGTTGCTGACCACCAGCACTCCCCCGGAAGGAGGGAGATGATGCGCTCCCACCACTTCCCACCGGCGGACAAGGGCAAGAACTATCCGGCAGATGGCCCGGGCTACGCGATAGAACATCAGGAAAACCTCCCCCGAACCCGGGCAGTTATCATCTCCACTACCTGCTCGACGCTCAAATTCGAACTATCAATAACCCAGGCATCGGGTGCAGGCATGAGCGGTGCTACCGGGCGGCTGCTATCCAGCCTGTCCCGTTCCGCGATTTCCCGGATGAGCAGGTCCAGGGGAACGTGGTGCCCCTGGGCCTGCAAATCCTGCTGCCGGCGCCTGGCCCGCGCTTCCGGCGAGGCAGTAAGGAAAATTTTCAAACCGGCGTCTGGAAGAACCACCGTACCCACGTCCCGGCCATCCATAATCACGTTTTTGCTTTCAGCCATTTCCCGCTGGCGGTGGACCATAACTTCCCGTACCCCGGGCAACCTGGCTACCAGGGATACGTGGCGGGATACTTCCGGCTCCCGGATGGCCCGGGTGACATCTTCCCCATCCAGGTAGATCCGCGTTGCACAACCCGGGTCGGTGGTCATTTCAATCCGGCTTTCCCTGGCCAGTGCTTCCAATGATTTTTCATCTTTAAGGTTCAACCCCTGGCGCAGGGCTTTCAGGGTTATGGCCCGGTACATGGCTCCTGTATCAATGTACAGCCAGCCCAACCTCCGGGCCAGCTCCCGGGCCACCGTACTCTTACCCGCCCCGGCCGGACCGTCAATGGCAATAGACTGCCTGCTAACCATGCCCATCTCCCTATTATAGTAACACAAATACCCTCTTTAATTTCGACACTGCACTGATATTTCCTTCAAGAGATAACAAAGAAAAAAATAAACCGGGAAAAACTATCCCGGTATTATTCTACCCGCAGGGAGCCCAAAATACCGGTAAATCCGGGAAAAGAAACATCAATACACCCTGCGTCCTGAATAACCGTTTTGCCCCGGGCGGCCAGCCCGGCTACAGCCATAGCCATGGCTATGCGGTGATCTCCATGGCTGGCACATGAAGCTCCGGTAAGGGGGCGGCCACCCCGTACCCGCAGGCCGTCGGGCAGCGCCTCTGCCTCCACGCCAAACTTCCTCAACTCCTGCACCACGGTATCGATACGGTTGCTTTCTTTCACCTTCAGCTCCGCGGCATCCCTTACCACCAGTTCTCCTTCTGCCAGGGCGCCAGCCACGGCCAGTACGGGAATCTCATCTATAAGACGGGGGATCATATCCCCACCAACGGTTACCCCCCTGAGCCGGGAATGACGAACCCGGACATCGCCCACCGGTTCATTGGCAAGCCGGTAACGGTTGGTAATTTCCAGGTCGGCGCCCATAGCCTTCAACACATCCACTATCCCATCCCGGGTGGGATTGAGTCCCACCCCCCGGATGGTTACATCGGAACCGGGCACTACCGCCGCGGCCACCATAAGAAAGGCCGCGGAGGAAATATCCCCGGGAACCATAATCCGGCGCCCGGTTAGAACCTGGCCGCCTTTAATGGTGACGGCTGTTCCCTCTTTAATTACCTCCACACCGAAAAACTGCAGCATGCGCTCCGTGTGATCCCGGGACGGAACCGGTTCAACAACCCGCGTCTCGCCCCTGGCCAGCAGGCCGGCCAGAAGGAGAGCCGACTTCACCTGGGCACTGGCCACGGGAAGGGAAAAACTGCAGCCTTCCAGTGCGCCACCCTGAACGGCCAGGGGAGCCAGGCTGGCCTCCCGGCGGCCCCAGATACGGGCACCCATCCGGGACAGGGGAGCGGTAACCCGCTTCATGGGCCGGCGGCGCAGGGAAGCATCTCCGGTAATAACGGAGAAAAAGGGCAGCCCGGCCAGTATGCCCAGGAGAAGGCGCATGGTTGTGCCGGAATTACCCGCATCCAGCACGTCTCCCGGCTCCTTTAAGGCTGACGGGCCGCGCCCGTGCACGGTAAGCCGTCCTTTCTCATCGGGCCCGGTAAAGGATACTCCCATTTCAGCCAGGCATTTTATTGTGGCCAGGCAGTCGGCCCCCATAAGAAAATTTTCAATTAAGGTTTCACCTTCGGCCAGGGCGCCCAGCATGGCCGCCCGGTGGGAAATGGACTTATCCCCGGGAACTGTGGTGCTCCCCCGCAACGCCCGGGGTGGGGTTATTTCCAGATTCATATTTCGCCTGCCTTTCTGTGTGCATAGCCCCTGCTGCGCTTACACGCACCCGCAGGTCAACAATGTCCGGAAAAATGATTCTATAAATAAAAGCAGCGGGCTGGAAGGTAGAAATGTCCTGTTGTTAGCGCTTAACCACCTGGTAGCCGGCCTGTCTTAAGATGCGCACCGCTTCCTCCTGCCCGGCGGCGGTGGCAAAGGCCAGGCGGATGGAACCGCCTTCTCCCTCCCGTACCCGGAGGATCTCGATATCGCTGATGTTAATACCCGCTTCCCCCAGCAGACCGGCTATCCCGGCAATCATTCCCGGCCGGTCGGGAACGCCCACCACTATTTCGAACATGGACCCCAGATAACCCCGCATACGGGCGGGTATTTTTTTACGCACCCGGCTGGCCTGCTCTAAAAGGGCAAGGATCTCTTCTTCCCGGCGGTCGCTGATGGCCCTTTCCAGGCGTTCCAGTTCCCGCCGGAAACAGGCCAGAACCTCAATCACAGCTCCCCGGTTGGAGAGAAATATGTCCCGCCACATCAACGGATTACCTGCCGCCACGCGGGTAGTGTCCCGGAATCCCCCGGCACCCAGGGGGAGAAAATCCTCTCCCCCTGGCATCTCCACCAGGGTGTTCACCAGGGCCGCCGCCACCAGGTGGGGAACATGGCTGACAGCGGCCACCGCCCGGTCATGCTGCTCCGGCGTCATCTGAACGACCCTGGCTCCCACCCCGGCAGCCAGCAATTTCACCCGCTCAACGGCCCGGGCAGGAGTATCCGGAAAGGGAGTGATGATATAAAAGGCATTTTCAAAAAGGTAGGGATCCCCCCCCGCCATACCCGAATATTCCGAACCGGCCATGGGGTGGCCGCCAACAAACCAGGTTCCCGGCGGCATCATTTCCGCCGCCCGGGTACAAACCTCCACCTTGGTGCTGCCCACATCGGTGACCACCGCCCCGAAAGACAGGTAATTCCTCAGCTGCTTCAGCACGGACGTGGTTTCACCCACCGGTGTGGCAATAACCACCAGTTCCGAGCCCCGCACCGCACCTGCGGGATCGCATGTCGTTTCATGCACCGCCCCTGACTCCATGGCCAAACGGAGGTTTTCGGGATTTTTATCCACGCCTATCACCCGCCGGGCCAGGGAACGGCGGCGCAGGGCCAGCCCGAGGGAGCCGCCTATTAAACCCACGCCAATAATGACCACCCGGTCAAACATCGGTGTCCTCACCGGCCAGCCGGCGGTTGACAGCCCTGGCCACACGGCGCAGCTCCTTCATCATCCGGGCAAAATTCTCCGGGGTCAGGGACTGCGGGCCGTCGCACAGGGCTTCCGCAGGGTTGGGGTGCACCTCAATCAAAAGGCCGTCGGCACCGGCAGCAACGGCTGCCCGGGCCATGGTGGGCACGAATTGCCACTTGCCGGTACCGTGGCTGGGATCGACCACCACCGGCAGGTGGCTGAAATGTTTGACCACCGGCACGGCAGAAAGATCCAGGGTGTTGCGCGTATAGGTTTCAAAGGTCCGGATGCCCCGCTCACACAGGATAACCCTCTGGTTGCCCATGGACATAATATATTCTGCCGCCATAAGCCATTCTTCAATGGTGCAGGAAAGTCCCCGTTTCAAAAGTACCGGTTTGTCAAGCCGGCCCACCTCCCGCAGGAGGAAAAAGTTCTGCATGTTCCGGGCACCAATTTGCAGGATATCGGCATATTCCGCCACCAGGGGAAGAGTGCGGGCATCCATCACTTCCGTAACCACCTTCAGGCCGGTAACTTCCCGCGCCTCAGCCAGGAGCTGCAAACCCTTCTCTTCCAGTCCCTGGAATGAATAGGGGGAAGTGCGGGGTTTGTAGGCGCCCCCTCTCAAAATAGTAGCCCCGGCAGCCTTCACCTGCCGGGCTGCCTCCAGCAGCTGTTCCCGGCTTTCCACCGCGCAGGGACCGGCCATTACATGAACCGTTTCTCCACCAATGGCCAGATCTCCCACCATAATCACACTGTCCTCGGGATGAAAAGCCCGGCTGGCCAGTTTATATGGTTGAAGCACCGGCATAACCTTTTCCACACCGGGCATGGCCTCCAGAGCCGTATCTTCCAGCCGGGTGCGGTCGCCAATAATCCCGATGATGGTCCGCTCCACCCCCTGGGAGACATGCACCAGAAAACCGCTGTTTTGCAGCCGCTCCACGACCGCATGCACCTGGTCACGGGTTGCACCCTGCTGCATGACAACAATCACTTTTTACCCCTCCGTCCTATCCATACTGCTATTTTCCCCTGAAAACGAACAAGGCACCAAGGAGGTGCCTTAATACCCATCAAAAGACATGGACATCCCTCCCCTGCCGTACTACCATCCTGCACTGAACTCAGTTTTATCTTAGCACAGATTACCTGAAGCGGCAACGCTTTTTTTACATGGGGCCGGATAACCTGCGCCCAAGGCTTTCAGCCATGGGGCGCAGTTCTGCCAGCAGGCGTTCCAGCTGTGCGGGAAGCAGGGACTGGGGACCGTCGGAAAGGGCTTCCTCGGGACAGGGGTGTACTTCCAGCATTAACCCGTCAGCCCCCGCCGCCACCGCCGCCCGGGCCACGGGAGCCACCAGGGAGCGCCGCCCCGTACCGTGGCTGGGATCGGCAATTACAGGCAGGTGGGAGAGTTCCTTAATAGCCGGAATGGCGCTTATATCCAGGGTGTTACGGGTATAGGTTTCATAGGTGCGTATACCCCGTTCACAGAGGATTACACTCCGGTTACCTTCCGCCAGTATGTATTCCGCCGCCAGCAGCCACTCCTCAATGGTGGCGGCAAGCCCCCTTTTAAGCAATACGGGACGATGCACCCTGCCCACTTCCCGCAGCAAATCAAAGTTCTGCATGTTGCGACTGCCTATCTGGAGTATATCCGCATATTTTAAAACCATGTCCAGGTTACGCACATCGGTAACTTCAGTAACCACGGGCAGGCCGGTCAATTCCCGGGCCCGCGCTAAAATACGCAGTCCTTCCTCACCCAGCCCCTGGAAAGAATAGGGAGAGGTACGGGGCTTGAAAGCTCCACCCCTGAGGATATGGACGCCCATCTCCTTGAGGGTCGAAGCCAGCCCCAGCATCTGCTCTTCGCTTTCCACGGCACAGGGGCCGGCAATTATTATCACCTGGCCGCTTCCAATGCGGCAGGTTTTGAGTTCGACAACCGTATCCTCCTGTTGATATTCCCGGCTGGCCAGCTGGTAGGCAGGCAAGATGTGTACCCCCTTACATAACCTTTGAGGTTAGATCACGGCAATTTTCAAGAGCAGATTTAATCTCCTTGACCAGGGCGGCCACCAACGGAGCCGGGTCGCCCGTACCCGCCCGGTCCACCAGCTCGACGATGGCACTACCCACAACCACGGCGTCGCAGTACGGTGCCACCGCCGCAGCCTGCACCGGGCCGGCAATACCAAAACCAATGGCGCAGGGCAGATGAATACGCCTGCGTACTGCTTGCATGAATTTCGCCAGATTGGTGTTGATCTCCTCCCTGGCACCGGTTACTCCGGTAACGGAAACGCAGTACACAAACCCCCGGGCCGCAGAGGCAATAACGGCCATTCTTTTTTCGGTGGTGGTGGGAGCCACCAGTGGTACGAGGGCAAGACCGTAATGATCGG
Organism: Desulfofundulus thermocisternus DSM 10259; assembly: GCF_000686645.1. NCBI lineage: Bacteria > Bacillati > Bacillota > Clostridia > Eubacteriales > Peptococcaceae > Desulfofundulus > Desulfofundulus thermocisternus. The sequence goes on along the minus strand of NZ_JMLG01000010.1, from coordinate 18,731 downwards.
CATGCCCCAGCAATTCCCCGCTCTCTTCAACGGGCAGGTCGGGCACGATCAGGCCATCTATCCCGGCCCCGGCAGCATCCCGGGTAAACTGCTCCAGCCCGTACTGATATACGGGATTATAGTAAGTCATCACAATGAGGGGAATGCCCGTTTTCTGCCGGATACCGGCGCACAGGCTTAAAATGTCCCTGACCCTTATGCCCCCGGCCAGAGCCCGGGCGGAGGCCCGCTGGATTACCGGGCCGTCGGCTACGGGATCCGAAAAAGGGATACCCACTTCCACCAGGTCGGCCCCGGCTTCCACCATGGACATGATGAGCCCGGCAGTTGTGCTCAGGTCTGGATACCCGGCAGTAATATAAGTGATGAGCCCTTTTTTCCTCTCCCGGGCCAGGGCAGAAAACTTCGCGGTAATACGGTTTGCAGTCATAATTTCCCCTTCCCCCCTTCCAGGATGCGGGCCACAGTCTCCACATCCTTGTCTCCCCGGCCGGAGAGGTTCACCACGATGATGGCCTCCCGGGGCATTTCTGCGGCTATTTTTACGGCCTGGGCCAGGGCATGGGCGCTTTCCAGCGCCGGAATGATCCCTTCCGTGCGGCAGAGCAATTGAAAAGCTTCCAGGGCTTCCCCATCGGTCACAGCCGTATAAATAACCCGGCCCGATTCTTTGAGATAGCTGTGCTCCGGGCCAACACCGGGATAATCCAGCCCGGCGGAAATGGAGTGGGCCAGCCTGATCTGGCCGTCTTCATCCTGCAAAACGTAGCTCTTCGAGCCGTGCAAAACACCCGGGCGGCCCCGGTTAAGGGTGGCAGCATGCTTACCCGTTTCCAGCCCGCAGCCGGCCGCCTCCACCCCCACCAGTTTTACCTCCTCCTCTTCAAGGAAGGGGTGGAATATGCCCATGGCATTGCTTCCTCCCCCCACGCAGGCTATAATCACATCGGGCAGCCTGCCGGTTTGCTCCTGTACCTGCCGGCGGGTTTCCACTCCTATGACGCGCTGAAAATCCCGTACCATCATGGGGTAGGGATGGGGGCCGGCCACAGAGCCAATCAGGTAATAAGTGGTATCAACGTTGGTTACCCAGTCCCGCATGGCTTCATTCATGGCATCTTTCAGGGTACGGCTTCCAGCGGACACCCCGATCACTGAAGCACCCAGAATACGCATGCGGAAAACGTTCAGGGACTGGCGGGCCATATCCTCTTCACCCATGTACACGGCACATTCCATGCCAAAAAGGGCGGCAGCGGTGGCCGTAGCCACCCCGTGCTGGCCGGCACCCGTTTCGGCTATAATGCGCTTCTTGCCCATCCGCCGGGCCAGGAGAACCTGGCCAATGGTGTTGTTTATCTTATGTGCACCCGTATGATTGAGATCCTCCCTCTTAAGATAAATCCTGGCCCCCCGGCAGTATTCGCTCAGGCGGCGGGCAAAATATAACGGTGAGGGCCGGCCCACATACTGCTGCAGGTAATAATCCAGTTCCTGCCAGAAAGACGGGTCCTGCCGCACATCCAGGTAGGCCGAAGTCAGTTCCTCCAGGGCCGGCATGAGGGTTTCCGGCACGTAACGACCCCCGAAGGGCCCAAAATAGCCCCGCTCATCTGGTAGTGACATAATTTTCCCCTCTCCTTCCACACGGTAAGGGTTATGTTGCTGTCAATTGCCTTAATTCACGCCGGGCTCCTGCCGGAAGCCCGGGCGGCAGCAATGAAGCGGCGGATTTTCTCCGGGTCCTTTTTCCCCGGCCGGCCCTCCTTTTCCACGCCACTGCTGACGTCCACTCCATAGGGTCGCACCAGATCCACGGCCCGGCCCACGTTCTCCGGCGTCAGGCCACCCGCCAGAATGAGGGGGCGGGGTAGTTTCAGGCCGGCAGCCAGGTGCCAGTCAAAGGGCTGCCCGGTGCCGCCTTTCCGGCCGGCCACAAAGGTATCGAGCAAAATAGCATCTGCCGGGTAACCGGATACCACCTGCGGATCTATTTTTAATTCACCACCCACCCGGAAAGCCTTGATCACCCTGCGACCAACAGCGCGGCAGTAATCCACCGGCTCGTTGCCGTGCAACTGGATCACATCCAGCCCGCAGTAATCCGCCACCGTCCTGACTTCCTCCAGGGGAGCATCCACAAACACTCCCACCCGGGTAATGAAGGGCGGCAGTTCCCTGCAAATAAGCCGCGCTTCCACCGGGGTAATGCGACGGGGGCCGGGGGCAAAGACAAAGCCAAGGGCGTCTGCTCCGGCTTCCGCAGCCGCAAGGGCGCCGGAAATATCGGTAATACCACAGATTTTTATCCTGACCATGGAAGGACACCCTCCCCCAGCAGTTCTTTCACCTTACGCTCCATATCCCCGGCTTTGACCAGCGCCTCGCCCACCAGGGCCGCATCGACCCGGTAGCGGGCCAGAGCCAGCATATCCTCCCTGGAATTAATACCACTTTCGCTGACCACCACCACACCCGGATCGGTAATTTTCTCCCGCAAACGGAAAGTAGTGCTGAGATCAACAGAAAACGTGCGCAGGTCCCGGTTGTTGATGCCAATTATGGAGGCCCCGGAGGCCCGGGCCCGCTCCAGTTCTTCCGCAGTATGCACCTCCACCAGGCAGCTCAGGCCAAGCTCCGCCGCCAGGGCCTGAAAGGAGGATAGCTGGCGGTCATCCAGTGCCGCCACAATCAGCAGGATGGCATCCGCCCCCAGGCAGCGGGCTTCATAGATCTGGTAGGGGTCGATGATAAAGTCCTTGTATAAAAGAGGCAGGGAAGTTTCACGGCGCACCAGGGGCAGAATCAGGCGGTGCCCCCGGAAAAAATGGTTATCGGTAAGTATGGAAATGGCAGCGGCACCGGCCCGGGTATAAATCCGGGCCACTTCCACCGGCTTCATACCCCTTGCCAGCCAGCCTTTGGAGGGCGAGGCGCGTTTAATCTCAGCTATAAGGGTTACTTTTCCCGGGCGGCGCAGGTGGTCACGCAGCGATCTGGTAGCTCCAGGCAGCTGAACCCGACCGGCAAGCCAGGCAAGGGGCCTGATAGCGCGCCGGCATTCAACCTCCCGGCGCTTATGGGCGATAATTTTTTCCAGAATCAAAGGCTGATCACCTGCCGGCCGGCCCGGCGGGTAAAGGCTATTAACTCCTCCAGCTTGCCGGCAGCAGCACCGCTATCTATACTGGCAGCAGCCAGTTCCAGTCCCCTGCCAAGATCTTCCGCCCTGCCGGCGGCAACCAGCCCTAAAGCGGCGTTTAAGAGTACAGTATCCCGGCAGGGACCCCGGGCGCCCCGCAGTATTTCCCTGGCCAGCGCGGCATTAAATTCCGGATTACCCCCGGCCAGGGATTCCACGGGAGTATACGCAAAACCATAATCCGCCGGGTCCAGGGAGTACTCCCGGATATCCCCCTCCCGCACTTCGGCCACCACTGCCGGCCCGACCGGGGATATTTCATCCAGCCCCCCGGCCCCGTGGACTACAAAGGCACGTCTGGTCCCCAGGCGGGCCAGCACCCGGGCAATTACGGGCACCAGTCCGGCGCTGTATACCCCCACGATCTGAACTTTGGCCCCGGCTGGATTTGTCAGGGGGCCGAGCACGTTAAAAACCGTACGAATACCTATTTCCCGCCGGGGACCTGCAGCGTGTTTCATCGCCCTGTGCAGGGCCGGCGCAAAAAGGAAGGTTATGCCCACCTTATCCAGGCATTCCTCCAGTTCCGCAGGAGATAACTCCAGATTCACCCCCAGCGCCTCCAGCACATCGGCTGACCCGCAGCGGCTCGATACGGAACGGTTGCCGTGCTTGGCCACCGGAACTCCCGCTCCGGCCAGCACCAGGGCAGCAATGGTAGAAATATTAAAAGTACCGGCGCCGTCCCCTCCCGTACCACAGGTATCCACCACCACGGGGTGCCTGGAACGTACCGGCGTGGCATGACGGCGCATGGATCTGGCGAAACCGGTAATTTCCTCTATGGTCTCCCCTTTTAAACGCATGGCAGTCAAAAGCGCGGCAATTTGCGCCGGGCTGGCCTGCCCGGTCATGATTTCATCCATTACCCGCTCCGCTTCGCTCTCACTCAAGCTCTCCCCGGCCACCACACGGCCAATGGCTTCTTTAATCATACTCAATCTCCCCTCAGCCAGGTTTTCAGGCAGGCCACCGGCCTCCCCGGTAAAACAGGAAGTTAGCCAGCAAATCCCGCCCGTATTCGGTAAGGATGGATTCGGGGTGAAACTGCACCCCTTCCACGGTAAATTCCCGGTGGCGCAAACCCATAATTTCTCCTTCAGACGTCCACGCACTCACTTCAAGACACGGGGGAAGGCAGCTGCCATCCACCAGCAGGGAATGGTAGCGGGTAGCCCTAAATGGGGAAGGCAGGCCCTTGAAGATCGTCCTGCCGTCGTGATAAACGGCTGAAGTTTTTCCATGCATCAATCTTTCAGCCCGAATAACCCGGCCGCCGAAAGCCTGGCCTATGGTTTGATGGCCCAGGCACACCCCCAGGACCGGTATTTTTCCGGCCAGGTCCCGCACCAGTTCCAGGGAAATACCCGCCCTGCCGGGTACCCCGGGGCCGGGGGAAATGACCACGTGGGTAGGATTCATGCTTCTGATCTCTTCAAGGGTCACCCGGTCGTTGCGCCTTACTTCAACCGGTATTCCCAGTTCCCCAAAATACTGCACCAGGTTATATGTGAAGGAATCATAATTATCGATCATGAGCAGCCTGATTTCCTCTTCTCCCGGCAGGCAAACCGGCCCGTTCTTTAAATGTGCAACCGGCATCCATTCACCTCCTCATCCAGGGCAAGGGTCTGCAGCAGCGCCTTTGCTTTGTTCAGTGTCTCCAGGTACTCCCTTTCGGGTACGGAATCAGCTACAATACCGGCTCCTGCCTGGATACTGGCGAAACCCCGGTAAAAGGTAATTGTGCGAATGGTAATGGCCATATCCAGGTTACCGTTGTAACCCCAGTAACCGACGGCACCGGCATAAGGGCCGCGGCGCGATGGCTCCAGTTCATTGATGATCTCCATGGCCCTGATTTTTGGCGCCCCGGAAACCGTGCCGGCCGGGAAACAGGCCTTAAAGGCATCGAAAGCCGATACTCCGGGAGCCAGGACTCCCTGTACCGATGAGACAAGGTGCATGACGTGGGAATATCTTTCCACACTCATGAACTGGGGTACGGTCACACTCCCCGGCAGGCACACCCGGCCCAGATCATTACGCCCCAGATCCACCAGCATGATGTGTTCGGCCCGTTCCTTGGCATCGGCCAGCAGATCTGCAGCCAGCTCTTCGTCCTCTGCAACGGTGGCTCCCCGGGGACGCGTACCTGCAATGGGCCTGGTTTCCACCGCGTTGCCTTCCACACGCAGCAGCATTTCCGGCGAAGAGCCGGCCAGGACCACTGATCCCAGATTCAAGTAGTAGAGGTAGGGGGAGGGATTGATACGGCGCAACCGCCGGTAAACCCGGAAGGTATCCCCGGAAAAAGGTAGCTGCAAACGCTGGGACAGAACCACCTGCAGGATCTCTCCCTCCCGGATGTATTCTTTGGCCTTTTGTACCAGGGAGATAAATTTCTCCTGAGCAAGGTTGGAGGTAAAAGATCCTGGACGGGAGCCTGTTTTCTCCGGCGCGGTAACCCGGGCCTTCAATTCCTGACGGCTCATACTATTTACAGCAAACCCGTGGTTATTAATTAACCGGCTTATTTTTTCAATGGTTGCCAGTGCCCGTTTATAGGTGGTTACCGGTTCCCTCCCGGGAACGGTATTGACCACCACCCTCAAGGTGTGACAGACATGGTCCAGGATAAGTACCGTGCCGGTAAATATGAGGATCAGGTCGGGCAATCCCGGATCATCACCCGGTAAATTGGGCAACCTTTCCAACCAGCGCACCAGGTCGTAACCCCAGTAACCCACGGCTCCCCCGTAAAAACGGGGTAAATCCGGCAGGTAAGGGCCCCGTAAGTAATTCATCAGCTGCTCGACAAGGCACAGGGGATTTCCCTCCACCCAATAACCTTCAGGGGAGCAGGTACCCGATATATCTTCAACCGTGCCGTTAAATAGCGGAAACCCTGTTTCCGGGTAACATGGTACTCCCTTTTTACCACCCCAGGACGCGATGAATTCGAGCAGACCGGCAGGGCACCCGGCTCCGGGGATAAAACATCCCCGGTTATCCTTCTGGCTGTAAAGAGCCAGGGGATGAAGGCCGATAAAGGAATAGCGGGCCAGCTTCTCACCACCCTCCACGCTTTCCAGAAGAAAGGAAGGTCCTCCCGTATCCAGCCGGGAAAACAAGGAAATAGGTGTCTCCATATCAGCCTCCCACTCGGCGCTTACAGGTACCAGCCGGTAATGGGAGGCCAGGTGAAGGTATTCCTCTACCGAGGGAAAAATCAATTTAACCCCTCCCCCTGGTGCACAAAGTAAAAAAGCCGGCGCTCCAATGAGCACCGGCAGTCCACACCCCAATGAAGACTCGCCATGCCTCACCTGAAGCTCCCCTCAACTCAACTCAGCTAAACTGGCTCTCCACCTTATTCAGTTCAGTTAACTGTACCATATCACGGGAAAAGCCATTTGTCAAGGTTTCAATTGCCTGAGTTATCCCCACTTTCCAACTACCCTGTTTTGGCTCTCGCTCGCTCCAGTGAGCCTCGCGGGCCAAACTATTGCTTGGCTCAAAGCTCCGGCAGGCTTCCCGGCCAACTTGGAAGTTGGAAGTCAGATGTCAGAGGTTGGAACTGCTGTTGGAATTCGCTGCGCGAATTCCTTCCTATTTCCGACTCCCAACTTCCGACCTCTAACCTCCATTTTCGGCATCCATGCCCTCGGGCCTGCCTTCGCTTTTCGCCTCGCTAAGTTTGGCTTGCCGCTCAGCTCAAGTCGCTCGCCACCGAGCCAAAACAGAGGTTTTAAAAAACTGGGGATGCTTCAGTTCAATTGCCTGCCGAAAATTTTTACGCGACCCTGCGCGCGGGAACGGAACCAGCTCCGGTAACCCCTTGATGGGCCATAACCGGTACAAATTCTTCACTGGGGAAGCAAATCTTTACGCAGCCTGGTGGCTTCCCGGAGGTAAACGTGCTTGATCTCGCGCTGGGAGCGGGTCGTATTTACATGTACCAGTACCCTTATGCACATGGGCAGGCGGCCGGGTACGGCAATTTCCCGGGCACATAACAGGGGCACATACTTCCACCCCAGCAGTTCCCGGGCCGCCGTAGCCGGAAACTCCGCATTGAGATCGTCGGTAACGGTAAAAAAGGCACTGGCGATATCCTCCGGGTCGAGGTTATTTTCCGCCATAATGGCCTGTAACAGTTCTCCCGTAGCCTGAATAATATCCTCAGGCGTATTCCGTTCTACCGTAATGGCCCCCCGGATACCCCGCACGTAAGTTCTATCCATCCTGCCGTCCCTCCGTTCATAGAGTTTATGGTGAAGTCCTCGCCGGTTTAAGAAGAAACTGCCCTGTGTCCCAGTCCCACCGCCACATCATCCAGATGCAGAAGTCCCACGCCAAAAAAAACGGCAACACTGATATGATCCTGGTAGCGGGCGATACCTATTTTACCACCCACGTTTAATCCAATGGCTTTGGGCATGATCTGGGAAAGGGCTTCCCGGGTTGCCCCGGCTACCGCCCCCTCCTCGGCGTGGATTTCCCTGATAACGCCTTCCCGCTTGGCGGCCACCACTGCCCGCTCGGTAATCTTGTTTACCGAAGAAATAAAATCACCACCGTAATCCACGGCAGCAGTTTTAAAACCATCCCTGGCGTAACGGGATTTTAACTCCCGCTCGTGCTCTCTATCCTCGCTTAAAGCCATGGTTAGGGCTACCCGGGCCACCTGCCTGCTTCCCTGCGGGACCATTCCCCCACCTCCATTCGGGCACAAAACAAGCCAAACCGGTAAAAACATTATAGGACAACCGGAGTAAAAAAACAACCGGGAGCCTGGCTGCCGCTCCTTTTATTTCATATTGTACTTTCGCTCCAGATGCAGGCGGTAACTGGTGAATTCCTCGTAGATGCGGAACATCAGCCTTTCCATTTGCTGCTTGTTCAGCGATAAACTATCGGGTGCAATGATCTCGATCTTGCGGAATTCATCCCGGGCAACAAAGCGGACCAGGTCTTCCAGAGTATCGGCGGTCAGCTGTAAAATTACCGGTGCGTAGGCAACCTCCTGGTTGTTCACTTCGTCATATACGACATAAATATCATGGCTTAAATCCACGTCTTCAATTTGTATCCCCTGAATGGGCACATTGCGCAGCAGGGCCACCTGCTGTTCCCGGGCCTCTTCGGCCACCTTATCATTTGACTTGCCACCAAAAATAAGGCGCCCGGGACGCCCCACCCCTTTAAAGTCCAGCCTCACTTTCGCCCTGATCCCGGTGGTGAGGTCCTCCAAAACTTCACCCCCCAGCAAAAAAATACACATTCCTGGATATTTCGCCGGGGGCCGGGAAATTCCTGCCGTCTGGAAATTTAAGTCTTTAGCCCCGCTGCCTGCCGCAGCTGGCGGACCTCCTCCCGGGTTAAAAAGCGGTAACGGCCGGGCCCGAGTCCCTTCAGGGTTAACGGACCAACTTTAACCCTTTTCAAGCGGATTACGGGATGGCCAATCCGGGCGCACATCCGGCGTACCTGACGCTTGCGTCCCTCGTAGATGGTAATTTCCAGAAGAGCATTGCCGTCTTTTTTCCCGATCAGTTTCACTTTCGCCGGTGCCGTAGGTCCATCCTCCAGCATAAGCCCGCCGGCCATGCGCCCCAGCTTTTCACCGCCCGGAGTGCCCTTCACCAGTACCAGGTAGGTTTTGGGAACCCGGTGGCGGGGATGGGTAAGGGCGTAGGCCAGCTCCCCGTCATTGGTCAGCAAGAGCAGCCCTTCACTGTCAAAATCGAGCCTCCCCACAGGATATACCCGTTCCTTAATTCCCCGCAACAGGTCCATTACCTTGGGCCTGCCCTGGGGATCCCTGACCGTGGTCACATAACCACGGGGCTTGTTCAGTAATATGTATACTTTTTCCTGCGGCCGGCGGGGTAAAACGCGTCCGGCCACTTCAATGGTATCCTTCTCGGGATCCACCCGGGTTCCCAGCCGGGTTACCACCTGCCCGTTTACCCTGACCATACCGGCAGCAATCATTTCCTCGCAGTGCCTTCGTGAAGCCACCCCGGCCCGGGCCATCACTTTCTGCAGCCGTTCCAAAGGTATCACCCCAGAAGCATTTTACCACAGATGCAGGTGAAAGATGCACAGGCCCAATCTCAGCCGCAGAGGATGATAATCCCGGAAAGCCGGGCTTAAAGCCGGCAACCGCCGGCCCGCCTAACTGAACATCCGGTTGACGATGAACACTGAAGCCACCAGGCTGGTGAAGTCCGCGGCCAGGCCGGAAATAATGGCGTAGCGGTAGCGGGTTATTCCCACGGAGCCAAAATAAAGGGTTAAAACATAGAAAGTGGTATCGGTGCTCCCCTGCATGGTGGAAACCAGCCGGCCAATAAAACTGTCCGGCCCGTGGGTGGCAATGAGATCTGTGGCGATACCCAGGGCCGCTCCACCGGACAGCGGGCGCATAACCGCATGGGGTAGTACCTCGGGAGGAAAACCCAGGGGATCGAGAATGGGGGATAAAACGTGCACCAGCACTTCCATGGCCCCGGAGGCCCTGAAAATGCTGATGGCCACCAGCATGGCCACAAGATAGGGAATTGTTTTAATGGCCGTGGTAAAACCTTCCGCCGCCCCTTCAACAAATATTTCAAAAACGGGAACACCCCTTATGAACGCCAGCAGGGGAACCAGAAGGAGGGTAACCGGAATAGCCCAGCGGGAAACTTCACCAATCAGCTCATACATGCCAAGATCACCCCTGGCGACCGTAAATAGCACGCAGAATCCGGTCCACAATTATGGCTACAGTCATCCCGCATGCCGTGGCAAAAATGGTTGTCCCTACAATAGCCGTGGGATCGCTGGAACCGTACATCACCCGGATACCAATAATGGTAGTGGGAATCAGGGTAAGGCACGAAGTGTTGAGAGCCAGGAAGGTGCACATAGCAGTGGTAGCCGTTTTGGGATCTCCCCGGTTCAGCTTTTGCAGTTCCTGCATGGCAATGAGGCCCATGGGAGTAGCAGCATTACCAAGACCCAGAATATTGGCACTCAGGTTCATAATGATGGCACCCATAGCCGGGTGGTTGGCCGGAACATCGGGAAAAAGAAACCTGGTCATGGGCCTGACCAGACGGGCCAGGGCGCGCACCAGCCCGGCAGCCTCGGCCAGCTTCATAATCCCCAGCCAGAAGGTAATTATGGCAATAAGGTTCAAAGAGGTTTTGACGGCCTTGTCAGCTCCCTCCAGGGCCGCCCTGGTTACCACCTCCACCTGGCCGTTGGCCCCGGCCACGAGAATACCGAAAACGATCATCCCCAGCCAGATATAATTAACCATTCCTGCCACCCCCGGAAAACCACTGCTTTATTTCACAGTATTATGAGGGCAGGCAGGGGATTAGAACCTTTATGGGTAATATTTGCTATGCTGGATTATTTTGCTACAGCACTTTCTTTTTATAAATATTCAGCAAACCCAGCCGGGCTACCCTTTCCCTGATCAGCTCAACATCGGTGGTGTACAACCCCAGCTCCTGCATGCGCTGAAAATAAACTGCACCGGAAAAAGTATACTTCTTCTTCAGCCCCTCAGGTTTCTTCATTTCCCTGTGCATAAAAGAGATGATATCCCCGGTGGCCAGGCTGTCGGGCAGCACAAGGGGTTTCTTACCGGCAAGATAACGGGCTGCGTTATAACCCGCCAGGAAACCAGTAACGATAGCTTCAGTATGCCCCACCAGGAGCCCGGTCTTCTCCCCTGCGCAGAAAAGGTTATCCACCCCTTCTACCTGCAGGGCGTCATCGCACGGCGCAATAGCCATAAACCGGATGGAATTCCCCTTGCTCCCGGAATAGGGGTCGGCATAACGGGCATGCTCGAAACCTTCCAGTTTCCGCAGCACTTCCAGAGGAAAGTATGGCGCCATCAGCTTGGCATGGCCCGTATCCAGCAGGATCAAATTGCGGGCGAATTCTTCCAGGTTATACTGCTGGCAGGCTTTTTTATTTAACAAATCATGTTTGTGCAGGTGCTCCGGGAGGGCAATGATCACCTTGCCTTCCCTCTCCAGCCTTTCCACCAGCCACGGGGCCAGGGATTTTTTATCCAGCTTGCAGGAACCGCTCATGGCCTCAAAATGGGGAAATCCGTCACCGGCTCTTATCTCTTCAATACCTGCTTTGGCCGTCAGGCTTACCCGGGGGCCAAAGGCGGGGCAGCGCAGGATACACATGGCGCACCCGGAACCATAGCGGGAACAATTTTTAACCGGGCCGGCAGTACCGGTGGTATCAATGAATACATCACCGCTGAAAGTATCCCCCTGGGCCGTGTAGACCCCGGCAATACTGTTCCCCTTTTTTAAAACCCCCACCACCCTTTTCTGCAGTTTGACGTCAATACCGGCATCCAGGAGAACCCGGCGTATTACCGGCTCGATTCTGGTTACATCATAAAGGGTGGCATGCCGGTGACCCGGAAAATCCAGCCAGCGATGCCTGGCCACACCCTCAATATGGCGCAAAAAGTCCCCTGCCCCCATGGCCCAGACTTCCTCCAGGGCCGTAAAGCGCCCGTTATTTCTCATTATTCCACCTACCAGGCCCGTGCCCAGGAGCATATCGGTCTTTTCCAGCAGCATCACCCGGGCACCGGCCTGCGCCGCAGCAAAGGCTGCCGCACATCCCGCCCATCCGCCACCCACGATAATAACCATCGCCACACCCCCTCAAAAAAGCCTGTTTTTGCCAGTATATTCCGCAGAATAGTAAAAAGGTCCTATCCAGAAAGTAAACCCGACCATACCCGCCACAGCCCGGAAAACCAAAAAAGCCCGCCCTTCCGGACGGGACTTATAAAAATATGTATTAATCATGTGTGACTTGCCTCTCACCATTCACAGGCGCCATTTATCTCCGCGGAAATGTAGAAAGCCATCAACTGGGTAAAGAAGTGGGGGTTCGTCAGTTAGATGAACGCGATAAAGAGATAGTTGGGCAATATGTAAAAGAATACTGCCGGCATTTTGGATGCAGCGCCGGTGAAATCTTAAAGGATAAATTTCAAAAGCTCCTGCCTGTTTCTAAAAGACCTTACGGGAAAATATTGCATATTAAAGCACTTCTTTACCTGCCCGGCACAGCTGCCGCGCGTGTTCAGGAAGCACTGAATTTTTCAGCCCGCCCTGATTGACCGGAACTGCAGGCCTACCAGGCCTGTTTTTTGTTTTTAGCATGACGCTAATCCCCGCTGCGAGGAGACCGTGAGGGCATGCCCAGATAATAGCCCTGCCCGTATCGAACGCCGGCGCGGCGCAAAATTTCAGCTGTTTCACGGTTCTCTATGAACTCGGCCACCACCTCTATCGAAAGCCCTTGCAAAAGTTTTACCATGTTTTCTACAATCATCCTGGAGCGTCCACTTCTGGTGATCTCACGCACCAGGGAACCCTCTATCTTGGCAAAGTAACAGTCAAAGTAACGAAGATAAATGAATGACGAAAAACCGCTTCCAAAGTCGTCGACCGCCAGGCGCACCCCGAGATCTGTCAGCTCCCTGGCGAAAGCCTGCACGGCATTAATATCAAGCACGGCTTCTCGCTCGGTAATTTCGGCCACAATTTCTTCCGGACGGATGCTGTAGCGGTTGAACAGGTCAGCCAGGAACCGGGAAGTTTCTCTGTTCTCTACCTCGCGCATAGAGAAGTTAATAAAGAAAAGCCTGTCTTTCGCCCAAGGGCTCTTTTTTTCCCGCATGGCCTGCTCTATAACGATTCTACCAATATCCTTCATAAGTCCGGATTGCTCGGCTGCCTCTATAAAAAGCCCGGCAGAAAGAAACTTTTCCCCTTTCCTCACGCGAGCAAGCACTTCGTAACCTAATGTCTTGCCAGTCTCTAAATCTACAATCGGCTGATAAAAGGGGACGATAGCCCCCTCCGAACGGAGAGCTTCTCGCAAGAGGAGAATTCTCTCGTGAACCACAGTAGGATTAGTACTGTCGTCGACCGCATCTACGAGCTGCGCCCGGTTCCTCCCTTTCCTCTTGGCCGTTACCTGAGCAACCTCGGCAGCTAACATAAGGTCGGCCAGCGCTTGCCCATGATGGGGGTACGAAGCCACGCCAATGCTGCTGGTAATGAAAATGTCCTCTCCCAAAGGACGAACTTTCAGCTCGGCAATGCCCTGGCACAGCACCTGCGCCTTGGCCAGTGCTTCAGCAGGACCCGTATCCATCAACATAACCCCAAACTCGTTACCGCCTATGCGGGCAATAGCAAAGGCGTCGGGGAACGACTCCTGCAGGAAGTCAGCCACAACCTTAAGCACAATATCACCTACGATATAACCGTAAACGTCGTTAACCAGCTTAAAATTATCAATGTCTATCCAGTATAAAGAAAACTCTCGTTTTGTGCGCCGCGCAAACTCGATTGCCTGCTGCATCTCTTCTTCGAACTTGCGGCGGCTCAAAAGGCCTGTAAGAACATCTACTTCCGAAAGCATCTGCATCTGGCGCGCTACCTCTCCCCTGTATCCCAGGAGGAGCAGGCCGAGGTCAAGAAGCAACGATGTCCCGCCGTACTTAAAGCTTTTCATTTCTCTCTCCAGGATATGGATAACCGGGACTAATTCGTCGCACCAACGCCCGAAAAAGAACCGGTAAGCTGTTACCAGTTGCTCCAGCGACACTTCTGCAGCGCCCAGCTTTCTTCCGAGTTCTATCCGCCGCCGCAAGAGTTCCTCGTCATGTTTTCCAGCAAACAACGCCAATAAGTCGCTCACTGCCCGGCGCAGTTCCGTCTCGTTCACCTCTTGCCCTGCCCGCTCCAGCAAGGTTCGCAGCCGGTCAGCATATGCTTGCGCTGCCTTTTCAGTAACCTCTACCCAATCCAGGGGCAATTGCCAAGCCTGGGATGTTAGTTCTTGAATGAGCTCCTGTATTCCCTTGGAAAACCGCAACGCACGTTTCACTCCCCATTATCGCCCTGGGCAAAAACCACCCTGTTTTTGCCCAATTTTTTGGCTCGATACATTGCTTCATCCGCTTGCCGGATTAGCTCGTCGGGATCGACAGAGCCACGGCCGGCATACCCGGCAACTCCTATACTTACCGTAATGCCTTCCACACCCGGCAGTATCTTTTCCGCTGCTATTTGGGTCCGAATCCGTTCCAGGGGAACCTTAGCTTTAGCAAAATCTGTAGCCGGAAGGACGATTACAAATTCTTCCCCCCCGAAGCGAACGGCCAAGTCATCATTCCGCAAACTTCTTTTGATCAAACCAGCTACGAAACGGAGTACTTCGTCACCAGCTTGATGGCCGTACTGGTCATTGATTTGCTTGAAATCATCTAAATCAAGCATGGCTACAACAAGCGGCTTGCCCTGCTCTTGAGCTTTTTCGAGCATCTGGGGAAGCAGGCGATAAAGGGCCAGCCGGTTACGAAGCCCGGTAAGGTTATCGCGTTCAACCTTTTCCTTTAGCTGGAGGAGAAGCGTATCAATAACTATCAGGATCTGGGCCAAAAACTCTGTCGCACGGGCTATGTATATCCACTGCAAGTTGTCGCTGTCCCGCTTAATTCCCATGACCTCCCGCAAGGCACGTGTATGCACGTCCAAAATGCTGGCGGCCTGCGCATCGCTCTCGTCCAGGTAGCGCGGCAGGTCCTGGTATGCTTCCAGTAGCACCCTCTCCGTAGCCCCTTCGTGCATATAACGTTCAAGATAACTGCGGTAAGTTGAATAAAATTCCCCTGGCAATTAAACACACCTCCTCCCTACCAACACGCTGGCATCGTCTTCAGCGATGCCATATCTCTCTACCACACGGCGTGCCGTTTCTACCCCAGCCCCTTCCCAGAACCATTGCAAATCTACGGGCGAAAAGCTTCGCTTGATCCCGTCGGTACAGACCAGAAGAAGAGCAGCCTCCGACAGCTCCAGCCGGCGGATGGTAGGTTTCAAAATTCTCTTGCCTACAATGCCCGGCTGTCCTATCAGAACCTCCGTACCTTTTCGCGTCAGCACCCACCCTCTGATGTTCCCGACCAGGATATATTCTATCGATTTCCGGTCAAGCAGGCCCAGGAAAAGAGCGCATCCCCGCGTCCGTGAAGCTGCTTCTTCCAGAATGGAGTATGTCTGCTGCAGAATACACGTAGCTCGTCGCAACGCCTGTGCCAGGACTGCCGCTCCGTGGTGCGCTCCCTCCCCGTGGCCCAGCACATCTGCTACGACTGCCAGTACGCGGGTATCCAATTCCTTAGCGTAACAAAGGTCCCCGTTCACTTTCTCCTTCCGGTGGGGACGCGAATAGGCCGACACTTCCCACCCGGAGCCTTCTCGTGCCTGTTTGTTAGTTTCCGGTTTTTCAACTTGTAATCTCAAAACTTGCGTCTCCTCTTTTCCACTACCACTGCGGTGCCCGTGCCGACTTCAGACACAATCTCAAAAAAATCCACAAGGCGCCTTATTCCCGATAAGCCTATGCCCAGGCTGCGCTCATGCGTTGTGTAACCTTTTGTCAGAACGAGATCTACGTCCTCAATGCCCGGACCGCGATCAACCGCCACCACCTGTATGGTAGGCCCGCCGTTCTCCTCAAGTCGTTTGCGAATCATTATTTTGCCAGTTTGCGCATAGCGATAGATATTGCGAGCAAGTTCGGAAACCACAGTGGCTACTTTGGTTACATCAGCGAGAGAAAAACCAAGCCCTTGGGCAAGTTGCTTGGCCATCTGCCTGGCTACGGCTATGTCTTCTTCCCGGACGATGCGCACCACCATGTCAAAGTCGTCCGCCGGGATGTCCAGTAACTCTCTTACTTTCCACGCCAAGACCACCTACTCCTCTCTTAAGGAGACCATACCAGAGCTAAAGCGTGCTCGAGGTCCCGGGCAACCAAAAAGCCCTGCAGTTCTATCCCCATTTGGGCCAGGGTTAGAGCCACAGGAGGCCGAATGCCGCAGATCACCGTGCGGCAGCCCATCAGGCGGGCCATAGCAGCAGTCTCTGAAAGAGTATAGGATATATAGCTGTCGATCACCTCTACCATCCGTACGTCCAGAATGACCGCTCGTACCCGTTGTTCCTGAATTTCCGCCAATAGCTGTACTTGCAGCTGTTCCACCGTCCTATCGTCCAGGTCTATCTGTATGGGCACCAACAAACAATCGGCAACCCTTATAGTTGGAACCACCTTTTCTTTAAATGTCACCGTGTTCCCCACCTTCGCCTGGGAAATTATTGCCCCGCCACCATGCGATTTGCCTCCGTTGCCTCTTCTCCTCCTCCAGCATAGCTATAGCCTGGCGAAGAGCATCTTCAAGGTCACGCGCTATCGCCACCATACGGAAATCGATCCCTAGCTTAACCAAGGTGTGGGCGACTTCGGGCTTAAGGCCAGTTAAGATAACCTCCGCTCCCAGCAGCTTTACCGCGCTGAACATCTCAATAAGAAAACTTCCAGCTGCGGTGTCAATTACGGGGACCCCGGTCACGTCTACAATTACCACTCTGGCCCGCGCGGTACTGGCGCGCTCCAAAAGCCTTTCTGCCATAGCCTGCGCCCGGTCAGTATCCAGGCTACCAGTCAGCGGCACCAGCAGTACCTCAGTCCAAATGCGGATAATCGGCGTTGCCATCTCCAAAAACATGTACTCAAGTTCGCGCTGAATCTGGTTCCTCTTTCGTCGCTGTTCACCCCAGAGTTCCAGAACCGCCGGCAAAAGTTCAGCCGCTGGAAAAGTTGGGACACGCTCGATGACAAGCTTTAGCTTTGCCCCCAGCGCCGCAGGTTCCAGTTCATCAAGCAGCTCGAGCAGGGGTTCCCGTAGCGCTTCGCGCAAATTATTTCCGGTAGCACCCGAAACAGATGCTAACAAGAGTTTGCGCCACAGTTTTCTTTCCTGCTCACTGGCCCCCAGTTCCTCAGCAAGCATTTCTAACCGACTGTTATCCACTTTAACATACTCCTTTCAATAATAAAATAATAAAAGTACCTACGCGTAAAAAACATAATCGACCGTCTTGGCGGAACTTTAAGTGCGGGGAATATGCGATCGTTAAAAAGGCATGTGTTGCTTATTCAAGACCCCCTAATTCAGAATCTGGACGGCACTCACCCCCAAGCTCTATGCAGGTCGATTTATCTCGCTCTAAAACTTTTATCATTGCTTCTACCACTGCCGGGTCAAACTGCTTCCCGGAACAACGCCTTAGTTCTTCTATTACCCACTTTTGGGAAAACGCCTTGCGATAAGGCCTGTCCGACATCATGGCGTCATAAGAGTCCACCACCCTGATGATCCGGGCCAAAAGGGGTATCTTTTCACCGGCGATGCCTTCCGGATAACCACCGCCATCATAGTCTTCGTGGTGGTAAAGAACCGCTTCAACTACTTCTTTGGGGAGATTTGCCGGTTCTAAGATCTTTGCTCCCACGCCCGGATGAGACTGTATTTCTTTTTGTTCTGCCGGTGTAAGCTCGCTTGTCTTGAGCAGTATATACTCCCTTACCCCAACCTTTCCTATATCATGTAAGAGCCCTCCTATATAAACCATTTCCTGTTCTTTGTCAGAAAGCCCCATTTCTCCAGCCACAGCCTTCGCCCACCACGCTACCCGCAACGAATGGCCCTGCGTATACTTATCTTTTGCTTCTAACGCTGCGGCCAGCGCCTTTACAACGCTCATGTAATATTCCCGTAACGATTCGTAAAGTTGTGCGTTCTCTATCGCCAGGCCCACCTGACTGGCTATGATCGACAGGTAACCAACCTCATTTTCTTCCCAGTGCCGGAGGAAAGGCGTGCATACGATCAGCGCACCCAGTATCTTTCCCCTGGCCTGGACGGGGACCACGGCAGCAGAACGTATTTCTTTGCTATAATATGGCAGGCGCAGAGAACGATCGTACTCTGCCAAATCTTCCACAATCAGCGGCTGCGCCGTTTTCAGCACCTCCTCCAAGATCGTACCTTCTGCCGGCATTCGCTCAGCCTTTCCGGGCAATTCCTTGCCGGGTCCCAGGCTCCCCTTCAGCACCATTTCTCCTGTTTCTTTGTCCCGCAGCCCCAGCGCACACCACTTCGCACCTACGACCTCCTTCAGGCTTTGCAACGTATGTTCAATGATCACGTCCATTTCTAAACTGGAAGATATCAGCTGCCCGATTTCAATAAGCTTCTTGAGCATCGCCGCGTTTTCCTCCGTAAGCGTAAAATAAACCCCACCTTGCAATCAGGTGGGGACATAATCTGGCTTATTTATTAGCCCTGCAGACAGGGGGCAGCGAATCGGACCAGGGGAGTAACTGATCCAGGGCGTTACTGTCTTTAGGGTTCAGGTTGGGAAGTTTTTCAAAAAGATAGCTGAGGTACTGGAAAGGATTCAACCCATTCTCCTTTGCCGTTTCTATGATGCTGTAAGTAATAGCGCTGGCCCGTGCACCCCGCGGAGTATTGGCAAACAACCAGTTCTTGCGGCCAATGACAAAGGGTTTGATCGACCGCTCACTCCGGTTGTTATCCAGTTCCAGGCGCCCATCC
>NZ_JMLG01000009.1:0-71274 GCF_000686645.1 Desulfofundulus thermocisternus DSM 10259 | reverse complement strand
GACAGGATTACGGTGTATGTACCTGACAACTGCCAGAAGATACCGCTCGTTTTCAATTGGGACGGCCTTATACCTGCTTTCAAAAACGTGGCCGGTCCGACCCCGCTCACGGTTGTAATACCGGCTGAAGCGGGTATTCAAACGGTGCATTACTTTGCTCAGGGGCTCTTTATTCGTACGGACGGCCAGGTGGAAATGATTGTTCATTATTACATAAGCGAAAATTTCCAGGCCGTCCACGTTAACGGCGTGCCGCAACTGCTCAAGCAGATACTCCTTGTGCTCCGGCATAATAAATATAAACTCCCTGTTGTTGCCCCGCTGGATTACGTGGTACATTGCGCCCTCAAACTCGATTCTTGGTCTCCTACCCAAAAAATTCACCCCCTGCCACCCATTGTAACAGGGGCCCCCCAACCCTTCAACTATAAGTTAATAAGTTAAGTGCCTGGCACCATCCAATTCTGGCACCATCTATCAAAAAGACCTTCGGGAGATTTTACATCTCCCGAAGGCCCTGCGGGATTACCCGTTTAGCTTTTCCAAAAGCCGCAGGATCATGGCACTGGCTTCCGCCCTCGTGACACTGCTGCCCGGCTTGAAGCTGCCATCCGGGTATCCCCCCACTATACCAGACGCGGCAGCGGTATTCACCGCGTTCTTCGCCCAGGCCGGGATCGCGGCTGCATCGGTAAATTTCGCCGCCTGACCGGTTACCGCGCCCTGCCCGGCCTCCAGCACCCGGCTCAAGATAGCCGCCAGTTCGACCCGGGTGACCGGATTACCGGCCTTAAAGACCACACCGCCCTGTACGGGATAGCCCTTCAAAAGGCCTTCCCTAGCCGCGGCGGCAACGGCCCCGCGCGCCCAGGCCGGGATGGCGTTTTTGTCTGTGTAGTTCAGGGCAGACTCTTCCACCGGCTGCAGCTTCAACGCCCGTGCCAGGATGGAGGCGATTTCCGCCCGGGTGATCTTGTTGTTGGGCCGGAAGGTGCCGTCCTCATAGCCGTTGATCACGCCCATGCCCGCCAGCCTGGCCACGGTGGCCTCCGCCCAGTGGCCGGCCATGTCCTTGAACCCGGCAGGTGCGGAAGGAACTTTCCCTTCCACCGGCTGCGTGCCGCCTGAAACCTCACCGGTACCGCTGCCGGAACCGGTGCCCGCCGCAGGCTCCGCCGCCGTCCGGAAATCAACGGTCACCTCCGCTTCATTCCCGGCCCGGTCCTTTACGGTCACCTGCAAAGTGTACCCGGTGTCGTAAGCAAGCGCTGCAGAAGGCTTCACTTTTAAAACCCTGCCGTCGACAGATGCACTTGCGGCTACAGCCTGCTTAGTGGCTTGATCAATGAATTCTGCCTGAACACTGTCAGCAGCCAAATCCTCATCAAAAGTTAAAGTGAACGTCTCATCAACGGCCACTCCGGCGGCCCCACTGCCCGGATTTGAACTGAGTAAGGCCGGGGCAATGGTATCGCTTGAGCTGCCACCACCGGAAGCACCGGACCCGCCGGTCCCGCTGGAGCCGCTGGTCCCTCCTGAGCTTCCCGGACTACCCGACCCGCTGCCGGCATTCAGATCGACCGTCAGATTCACCTGGCGGACATCGCCGCTGGTCCACGTAACTGCGGGGCTGGCCTGAGCCGTATATGCGGTGCCGTTGACGACCACCACAAAGTCCACCGGCCGCCCCTGATCATCAGCCGTACCGGCCACCACCAGTTTGGGGTCGAAACCTCCCGGGCCGCCGTACAGGCCGCGGGAAATATCAATTTGACCGTACTTCTTTCCGCCGATGTAAGCCTCCACCGTGCCCGACTCCACCGGCAGGCCGGCCGTATTATTCACGGAACCGTAGTAAGCCGCGGGAAGGGGCGGAATTTCCCCGGCGTTTTGGGCCGCCGCAACGCCGGCCGCGGCCAAGGCAAACAACAGGGCCAGCATCACCACCAATACCGTCTTACCGCGCACAAAATCCCCCCTTAAAATCTGTAAAAGTTGCATTCAGCTGCCGCCAAAATCTTATCACATTACGTGTTTAATTGCAATCACCAACTGCAATATATTTGCAAAAATTTCACGGAGACGCCCAGACTTGAGCGCCTCCGGCAAGAACGGTTTTATTCTATTTTTTCCAGCAGGCGCAGGATCATGGACGCGGCCTCAGCCCTGGTAACATTGTTCTGGGCACGGAAGGTGCCGTCCTGATAACCGCCCACCACCCCGGCTGCGGCTGCGGTGTTCACCGCGTCCTTCGCCCAGGCCGGGATTTCTGCCGCATCGGCAAACTGCACCGGCTGGCCAGTTATTTCACCCAGCCTGTCTTCAAGCACCCGGCTTAAGATGGCGGCCAGCTCGGCCCTGGTAATGGGATTGCTCGCC
This sequence comes from Desulfofundulus thermocisternus DSM 10259, assembly GCF_000686645.1. NCBI lineage: Bacteria > Bacillati > Bacillota > Clostridia > Eubacteriales > Peptococcaceae > Desulfofundulus > Desulfofundulus thermocisternus. The sequence goes on along the minus strand of NZ_JMLG01000009.1, from coordinate 68,895 downwards.
CTGAACTCCACGCCGCCCGGCACCGGGTAGCCCTTCACCAGGCCGTTCTCCACCGCGGCCGCCACCGCACCGCGGGCCCATTCAGGAATGGCGCTGCCGTCGGCAAAGGACAGGACGGCATCATCCGCAGGCTGCAGTTCCAGCGCCCGCGCCATGATCACGGCCATCTCCGCCCGGGTGATCTTGTTGCCGGGCCGGAATGTGCCGTCCTCATAGCCGTTAATCACGCCCATGCCGGCCAGCTTGACCACAGTGGCCTCCGCCCAGTGGCCGACCATGTCCTTGAACGTGACCACCGGGGTCGGCTGCGGCGGCTGCGGCTGCTCCTCCTGCCTGGCCACGGCAAAGACGGCAAACATGGTGAGGTGGTCCACCGTCACGGTCACCGTTCCCTTAGTGCTGTCCACGGTACCGTCAAGGCGAACCCATTGCGCCTTGTCTTCGTCATAGTAGAAGGCGACCGGTTCTTCATTACTACCCAGTTTGCCTTTGTCGTAATAAAGGACGATGGTTAACTGGCCATCCAGCGCACCGTTTTTCAAAGAAACGTCAACTACCCGGCTGATCAGGGACATTCCAGCACCCTGAGCCTTGCTGTCACTCAACAATTCGGCCACCAGAGAGGGATTGGTGCCGGTAACAGCGCCGGCAGGGATTTCCACCCGCACGCGGTCGGTAATCTCTGCCACTGTCTTTGAAGTGGCTGAAACGGCCTTTTCCACGCGGTTTACACTGGTGGAACCGCCGCCTCCGCCACCACCGCCGCCACCGCCACCGCCGGAAGCAGCCTGGGTGGTGAAGCTGAAAGCATACTCATTCGCCAGAGCGTTGCCCGCCATGTCCTTCACCGCACCGGCGGGGATAGCCACGGTGTACCTGGTGCTGTAGGCGAAGTAGGTGTTCGGCCTAATGGTAAGGACCTTGCCGCTGATGCTTTTGGTCACGGCGACGGTGTTACCGGCGGCATTCTTAACAGAGATGCTGTCGTAAGCACCCCCCGCCTGCACGTCCTCGTTGAAGGTGACGGTGATGGTCTTGTTCACAGGAACGTTTGTGGCATCATTGGCCGGGTCGGTGGAAGCCACCACCGGCGGGGTGGTGTCCTGCGACGGAGGCAGTGATACCACGGCTGCAGTCAAATCCACCCGGCGCACATCGCCCGGCTGCCAGGTCACCTCAGGATAGGGAGTGGCATCATAAGCTTTGCCGTCCACCACCACCTTAAAGGTGACGGGCAGGCCCTCATCGGTCTCTGTGCCGGTAACCACCAGCTTGGGATCAAACCCGCCGGAACCGCCGTAAAAGCCGTTAGCAAAATCAATTTCGCCGCACTTCTGCAGCCCGATGTACGCTTCCACCTTGCCGGCGGGCACGGGCCGGCCGGAAGCGTCAGTCACCGCACCGTAATAGGCAGCCGGCAACAGTGGAATGGAAATTGTCTGCTCGGCAGTGGAACCTCCGGCGGCCGCGGTCACCACCGCCTGGCCGGGTTCCACTCCCGACGGCATCACCAGTACGACCGAAAACCTGCCGTCCGGTCCGCTGGTGACCTGCTCCACGCCTATTATGTTGCCGTCTACGGTAGTTACCTTCAGAGTTACCGGCACCCCGGCCACACCGGTTCCGCCGGAGGAAACCGTGCCGGAAACCGTGAGGGCATCGGGACGGGGCACCCCCACCTGCACCGGATCAAGGGTCACGGTAAAGCCGGAAGCCAGGGCCATCCCGGCAAAAACGACGATGAAAACCAGGGAAGCGACTACAATAAACGGTAATTTTCGCCGCAAGATATTTTCCCCCTCTTTTGCAAAGTGCCCGGGGCGGACCGGCACGGGCCCGCTCCGGGCGAAACCACCATCGAAAGCAAGATTACTTTCTACTGGCTACCGCACTGCAAAGGAGATTTCCTGAGCTGCCGCTACGGGGTTCATGGTATCCCAGCCGTCCCAGACGTAAGCGCGGGCCGCGTAGGTACCGGGCTTTTCCGGCAGGGTGAAACCGGCCCCGAAGTTCACCGCCCGGCCAGCGTCCAGGGGGCCTTCCATGAATGCCAGGAGGGGTTTTCCGTCAGGATCGTCCAGGCGCACCACTATAAGGGCGTTGGGAACGTCCCGGGCCACCGTTACCGGCACCTGCACCCGGAACACGTCCCCGGTCTTCAGGTCGGTTGCCGGCTGGCTGCCGGCACTGCCCTTCAGCAGGTCCAGTTTCGGCACTTCCGCCGCCGCCACCGTCAGGGCCACCGCCCCGGAAACAGGCCGCTCATCTCCAACATTATACACGTTGATGGTGTACAGGCCCGCGGCCAGGTCGGCGGGAACAACGCAGGTCAGGGTATTTTCGTCAGCCACGCTGGCGGTGCATTCCCGGGCCACCTGGTTCTGAGCATCGAAGATCACCAGCTTCGCCCCGGCACGGAAGTTCTGGCCCGAAACGGTGATGGTTCCGCCGGGCAGAACCACCGCCGGTTCAACGCCGCTCACCTGGGCTGCCGGGCCGGCAGGGGCGGTGGTGAATTCCACCGGTTCCAGGTTCACCGGGTTGCCGGCTGCATCCTTCAGGCCGCTGACCGTGAGGGTGTAGGCCGTACCCGGCAGGAGGTCCACCTTCGGCTGGACGGTGAAGTTCATGGCGTCAGCAGAAAAGTATACCGCCCCGTCAACGCTGTTCGTGCCGTCGCTGAAGGTCGCCGTTACTGCGGCATCCGGGTCAAGCGCCAGGTCGGACTGCCACTCGAACACCGCATCCGCCGCCGTGTACGGGGCGGCGTTCAAATTCTCCGGCCGGACCAGAGTCAGCCGGGCGGCGGGGATGACCAGGTCGACCTGCACAGGTTCGCCGGTGGGATCAAAGGTCACCGCAACAGGCGCCCCGCTGGCATTGAAGGTTTCCGCTTCCACGCCGTTTACTTTGAAAATAACTTCCTTGCCAATATCACTGCTTGTGCCGTCTACCTGGTATTTCGGGTCAAACCCACCCGGCCCGCCGTACCACCCGTCTTCAACCTGCATGGAGGTGCCGCGGGGGGCGGTGTCGCCCTCCAGGTAAACTTCCACCGTTGCGCCATCGGCTGCAGGCTGTCCCCCGTGGCTGCCCACGAACACCTGGCCGTAATAAGCGGCGGGCATTGAGGGGATCGGTTCTACGGCGAAAGCCGCCGTAGAACCGATGGTAATCGATGCCAGCAGGAACAGCGCAGCCGCAACAGCCATTAACCTACGGATGCGCAACAATATTCACCTCGCACACATTACTGGGCCATCTCGGGCGCCATCAGGCCGGCCAGGGTGCCGGGCGCGGTCATGTACACCCAGTAGGCGTCGCCGGCTCCGATCTTAGGTTGAGTATCGTTATCAGCAGTTACGGCAGTCCAGCCGTCAACATTACCCATGCCAGGATTGACCACCACGGCGTACTTGCCCTTCACGCTGGCCAGGATGTCGGAAACCTCTTTACTCGTGTCATTTGTGCCCACGCCCACCAGGTTCCAGCCGGCGCTCAGGTCACGGGTGGGCGGCACGGCTTCCTCCACCCTGGCGGCACGCTTGAAAGTGTAATTGAGATTTACAGCCTGCCTGGTCTTCACAAAATAACCCTGCAGCGGATTGAGAGCTTGGGTCGTCACTTGGCTCCACCCGCCGTTGACATAGGTCCAGGCGATTTCGAAGTTACTGTCGTTAAAGCCCAGGGCCTGCAGGCCGCCGTCCCCTGCCAGCTTCAGCGGGGTGGACAGGACGTTCCAGCCCTTGTTCAGGCTGCGGGTCATATCAGCAGCATAGCTGATAGGAGCAGTTGGCTCACTGGTACCAATCCCGCTAACCTTGACGGTCAGGTTCTTCCCCGCGGCTTCGGCAGTTGTGTAGACGTAAATGCACATTTCCTGCTGGTCGGCGGGGAAGGTAAAGGTATCTCCGTTACCCTTGGAGCCGGCAGCCAGGTAATTGGTGTCTTTAACGGTGTCCCAGGTCGCCCAGGAGGCTGGGTTTGCTCCATCCAGCAGATTGACGGTCAGTGTGTAATTTTGATCAGCAACCTTATCAAGCAGCACCTTAATTTCCTGCACGTAACCGGCCACGCCATTGCTGGAAGCGGCCAGGGTAATTGTAGACGGGGGCGTGGGTGCCGCGCCGACAGAAATGTTAGCGGAAGCAACAGTCAGGCTCGCCGCCCGGGCTTCGACTTTTATTGTTTTGCCAGCCGCTGCGGCTAAGGGCTCCAGGTAAACAGTGTCGTTGTTGCTGCCGGCAGGGATGGTCACGCTTGTGATCTCACTGCCGCCGGTAGCGGCATTATAGAAGCGGCCGGCCATAGCCTTTGTCGTCGGGTCAAACGCGGCCAGATCCACGGCGACACCGTCAGTGGGAGCATTCACCGCATTACCGTACTGGTCCTGAAGCTGTACGGTCAGAGCCGTGCGACCGGTGAGGCTGATCGAGCTCGTTGGCGGGCTGACCCATACCAGCCTTGCGGCAGCGGCGGGATTGACAACCACGTTGAAAGTTGCGCTTTCACCACCAGCGCTGACCATCACGGTGTAAGTGCCAGCCTTTGTAGGTGTAAACTGTACGGTGGCGGCAAAGGTGCCGTCAGCCATGGTGGTAACGGAAGAGGGTGAAACGGTTAAGGTCACGTTGCTCTCCTGTGGGTCTTTTGCGCTAAAATTAACACCGATGCCAGAATAAGGCTGGCCCGCAACATCCTTCACCTCACCTTTGACCAGGACGCTCACCTGGCTTCCGGCCGTACCGGTGGGGTCGGTTGTGGGGCTGGTCAAAGTTACATTTCCCACAACGGGGTTGATGGTAATTTGTTGGGTTAAAGTTTTGTCGGGCTCAGGGCCTGTAAAGGTAAGGCTGACGCTGTAACTGCCCGCGGTCGTGGTGTTGGTTACGACAAGACCTTTGACGCTTACAGCGGTCACAATTCCACCTTGGGGCAGGCCGATACTGGCGGGAACGGTCAGGGTCGCCTTATAGGGGGAGTTTATAGAATCCACTACAGGGGCAACATAGGCGTAATACACTTCGCCATTCACCGTCACGCCCACTTCCACGGCGGGGCTGCTGCTAACCACAAATCCGCTTGGGAAAACAACGTCCAGACCTTTCCCCGCCACGTCACCGGCGGCTAGATTCAGGCCGCTGGCGGTGAAATTATAGTTCGATTCCGCTCCCGCATTGCTGGAAGCGGGACTTACGGTCAGGCTTTCCGCAGCCTCGGCCGCAAAGGGCACGCTGCCCAGCACCAGGCAGAAGGCCAGCATTACGGCCAGCAGTCCGGCCGCGGCACGGTATTTATTGCGGTACACGTTAAACATCAAACCTTCCAGCCTCCTTTGAAACTTTTTCCTGCAGTGTCCGTTTTTACCGGCGTACTCTGCATTTTTAATTCCTGCCGCCTTCCCTTAAAGAAGGCGCTCCTGCAGGCAGCCCACGTGTTACGCACAGCCGCTTCAAACCGCTAAAAGGCGGCCAACCCCCGGCATTCAAATCACCGGGCGAGATGGCCCTAATCACCGGGCTTCCCCGGGTCAGGTTCCTCCAATCGCGAACCGTGATTATCCCGGCCAAAAAAAAGCTCGTCCACGGTCACGCCGAAGAAGTCGGCCAGTTTCTTCTCCACCTCCTTGCGGGGGTGGCGGTGGCCGCCCTCAATCATGGCGTAGGAGCTCTGGCTGATGCCCACGGCTTCGGCTACCTGCCGCTGGCTGAGGCCCATCTTGAGCCTCAACTGGTACATCTTTTCATTTCTCACCCCGCTCACCCTTCGGCTGGTGTTGAAAGAACAAAACCTCCCCCCTTCCTGCCCGGCTGCAGCGCCGGCCGGCCCGTTTCAACCCCGCGGCACCGGCCGGCTGCCGTCACCCTCTGACTATTACTATAATCACATTTCGCGATTGATGTCAAGGGTCCACCGGTTAAAATTTGCGCCGAACGTAAATAATTAGTAGAAGGTTTTTACTTCTCATCACATTATGCGTTTGAACGGAAAATCCGTTTTTTATTTTCTTTCCCAACTTCACAAAACGTGTTAAATTACGATCGGGGTGAATCAAGATGCCTTCCCTCGGCGAAAGGCTGGCCTATCTGCGCAATCAAAGGGGATTGTCCCAGGCGGAACTGGCCCGCCTGTTACATATGGGGCAGAGCACCATTGCCATGTACGAGAAAAACAGGCGCTCGCCGGACAACCAGTCTCTCAAACGGCTGGCCGATTTCTTCGGCGTTTCGACGGATTACCTGCTGGGGCGCACCGACCGGCCTTACGGAACCGGCGGAGAGGGTGCACCCGGGAATGCACCCCATGACGCGAAGCTGTATGCAGTTGCGGCCGACCCCCTGTTTGCCGGCCTGCTCAGGCAGGTGCCGGAGCTGACGGAGGAAGAAAAACAGTCCCTGGCCGAGCACTGGGAGTGGGCCCTGCGCTTTATAAAGAAGGAGAGGGAGCGGCGCAGGAAAAGGGAGGAAGGGAACCGGAAAGGATGACAGGGCGAGGACAGCGCCTCATCCAACGAGGAGTAATGATTTTTTTATCTTCCCCAACTTTTCAACAAAATCCGACTTAACCGTGGTTTATAATAAAATAAAATGAGAAATAGTTCAAGGATACGCTGGTATCCTTGAGAATGTTTCTGCCGAGCGGAGGGGTAGCCTTGAGTTCAGCCGTCCGGCTGGCCCTGGCCCTGATCAAGAAGTACCGTCTCGAGGGGCCACCGGGTGTTTACCAGCTGTACAGGATAGCCAGGAGCGAAGGGATCATCCTGACCCGCTTCCCGTTCAAAGGCCGGGTCAGGGCAAGATACGTGCGCACGGGGGACGGCATCGCGCTGCTCACGGTGAAAAAGAGGCTTTCCAGGCCGGAACTGAAGCACATGCTGGCCTACGGGCTGGGCCAGCACTGCCTTAATGTCACCAGCGGCATATACGTGGACGGGTTGACCGGGAGAGGGGAAGAAGAAAACGCCGCCGAAGATTTTGCCGCCCTCCTCCTGCTGCCCCCGGGAACGGGCAGTGCAGGGACGGAATTCCAGAAGATTCATGAAGTGGCGGATGCCTTTCACATACCCGCACCCCTGGTGCGCCGCCGGTTCAACCTGGAAGAGCGGCTGGCAGAGCACGAGCATGTGGTTCAGGAGTACGCCCCCTTCCCGGCAGGCGCCCGGCCGGCCGCCGGGAGACTTCAGGCATGATCATCCGGAAATTCTGCCGGAATCATCCTCCCCCAGCAGGGCCGCCGCCCGGGAGGCCCACACCGCGCCCAGCTCCACCTCCAGAAGCACCCCCGCGGGGGTGTCTTCCCGCCGCAGGACCTCCCCCTTTTCGTAGAGCAGGTTGAGCACGTCTCCCCGCCGGTAGGGCACCAGGAACTCCCGCCGCACCCTCTGCTCCCTCAACATCTCCATCATCAGCCGGCGCAGCTCATCCAGGCCCCGGCCGGTGAGGGCGGAAACCGCCACCGCCGGCCTGCCCGCCGGGAGCAGCCAGGTTTCTTCAGCAGTTAAGCGGTCAATTTTATTGTAAACCAGGATGGTGGGCTTTTCCCCCGCCCCCAGCGAGGCCAGCACCTTTTCCACGGCCTTCACCTGGTCCGGGTAATCGGGGCTGCTCACGTCCACCACGTGCAGGAGCAGGTCCGCTTCCACCACCTCCTCCAGGGTGGCCCGGAAGGCGGCCACCAGGTGGTGGGGCAGGCGGCGGATGAAGCCCACCGTATCGGTGAGCAGCACCATTTCGTTGTTGGGCAGCACCAGGCGCCGGGTGGTGGGGTCGAGGGTGGCAAACAGCCTGTCCTCCGCCGGGACACCCGCCCCGGTGAGGGCATTGAGGAGGGTGGACTTGCCGGCGTTGGTGTACCCCACCAGGCTGACCAGGGTCAGGGGCACGCCCTGCCGCCTGGTGCGCAGCAGGGCCCGGTGCCGCCGCACCTCTTCCAGCTCCCGGCGCAGGTCGGTGATGCGCCTTTTGATGCGCCGCCGGTCGGTTTCCAGCTTCGTCTCGCCGGGGCCCCGGGTGCCGATACCGCCCCCCAGCCGGGAGAGTTCCGTTCCCATGCCCGTCAGCCGGGGGTAGAGGTATTCCAGCTGGGCCAGCTCCACCTGCAGCTTACCCTCCCGGGTGCGGGCCCGCCGGGCAAAGATGTCCAGGATGAGCTGGGTGCGGTCGATAACCCGCACCCCCAGTTCCTCCTCCAGGTTGCGCACCTGGGCGGGGGAAAGCTCATGGTCGCAGATGACCAGGTCAACCCCCAGCTCCCGGCAGGCGGGGGCTATTTCACCGCGCACCTTGCCCCGCCCCAGAAAGGTGGCCGGGTCCGGCCGGCGGGCCCGCTGCACCACCCTGCCCACCACCTGCGCCCCGGCCGTGTCCGCCAGCCGGGCCAGCTCCTCCAGGGATTCCTCGACTTCACGCTCGTCTTCATGGGGCAGTTGCAGGGTTACAAGTAATACTTTTTCGTAATCAGGTAGTTTTTGCATTTCACACCACTACCTTCACTTCCGCCCCGCAGTAACGGCAGCGGTTCCCTTCCAGTCCACGCACCTGCACCCTGTAGCCGGTGCGGCGGATGAGGGTTTCGCCGCAGGACGGGCAGAGGGTGTCGCTGCCGCCCAGCTCCGGTGCGTTGCCGATGTAGACGTGGCGGAGCTTTTCCAGGGCTATCTCCCGGGCTCTCTGCAGGGTCTCCAGGGGGGTGGGCGGCAGGTCGAACTCGAAATTGGGAAAATAGCGGGAAAAGTGCAGGGGTATCTCCGGGTCGAGCCCGGCCACCCAGTCCACCAGGCGGCGGATCTCCTCTTCCGAGTCGTTTAAGCCGGGGACCAGGAGAGTGGTCAGCTCCACGTGGCAGTGCCGGTGGGCAATCTCCACCGTGCGCACCACGGGCTCCAGGCGGCCGGCACACGTCCCGCGATAATATTCATCAGTAAACCCCTTCACGTCTATATTCATAGCGTCGATGAAGGGCAGGATCTGCCGCAGGGGCTCCTCGCTGACGTAGCCGTTGGTGACCAGCACGTTCTTCAAACCCTCCCGGCGGGCCAGGCGGGCGGTGTCGTAAACGTACTCGTACCAGATAAATGGCTCGTTATAGGTGTAGGCCAGGCCCACGTTGGGGTAGCCCCGGTCGACCTGCTCCCTGGCCGCCGCCACGGCCCGGGCCGGGCTCAAGTAGACCGTCCGGGGGTCGGCGTGGGCAATCTGCCAGTTCTGGCAGAAGCCGCAGCGCAGGTTGCAGCCCACGCTGCCCAGGGAAAGAATATCGCTGCCCGGGTAGAAGTGGTAAAGGGGCTTTTTTTCAATCGGGTCCAGGGCGTAAGAGGAAACCCGGCCGTAATTGAGGGTATACAGGATGCCCTGCTGGTTTTTGCGCACCCGGCAAAAGCCGGTATGGCCGTCCCTGATGCTGCAGAGCCTGGGGCAGAGGCGGCAAAAAGTGCGGCCGCCGTCCCCTTTTTCGTAAAAAAGCGCCTCCTGCACGCATAATCCCCCCTTACCCCACCTTCAGTGATACCTCTTCACTTCAAAACGCATGAGCTGAACCGGCTCGTGGGGGCCGATGCCCGCCTTCTGCCGGGCAATGGCCACCTGCTGCTCGGCCGTGTCCACCCCTTCCAGATCGGGCAGGAGCAGCCCCTGCCGGCCGCCCGACCGGACGATAACGCCGTACTTTTTGGGGTCCAGTTCGGCCATGCTTTCCACCGGCTCCGGCTCCTGGAGCACGTCCACGGAAATCTCCAGCTCCGGCAGCTCGTCCTCCGTCACCGGGTAAAACCGGGGGTCGCGGACGGCAGCGCTGATGGCGTTCATGGCCACCTCTTCCACGATGTGCTTGTACTGGGGCGTGACGGTACCGATACACCCCCGCAATTGCCCGTGCTTGTGCAGGGAGACAAAGGCCCCGGCCCGGCGGGCAAACTCGGGCGGGATGTCCGCATCGTCGTAGAGCCGGGAGCGCCCGGCAAAGTAGTTTTCCAGGGAGCGCCGGGCCACCCGCACGAGATAGCTCTCATTCTGCAGGCGCTCTTCCCGGGCCTTTTCCTCCGCCGCGGCCAGCTTCTCCCACACCCGCCTCCCGGGGTCCGGGCCGCCGGGGGCGAGGGAGGCCACCATGTACCCCACGCCGAAGGGCCCCTCGTAGGAGAGAACTTCCCCCTTCAGGGCCAGGCCGTCGAAAGCGCCGAAGGCCATGATAATGGGCCGCAGGCCGCATTCCCCGGCCCGCTCCACCAGCCCGGCATCCAGGTTCATAATTCCCTCGATGTCGGCGGCCGCCACCAGGCGGGCCATCTCCCGGTCAAATTCCTGGCCCCGGGGGTCGTAGCCGGCCGGCGCGTCCGGGGTCAGGCGGTGGGACAGGTCGCCGCTGGCCAGGACGGCCACCTTTTTCCCCAGCTTCTCCGCCGCCCCGGCCACGGCCATGCCGAAGGCGTAGAGCTGGCGGTAGGGCAGGAGCCCCATGGCCACAGGCACCAGGGGCAGGTCCACCCCCGCCTCCCGCAGGAAGTAAAGGGGCACCATGGTCCCGTGGTCCAGTTCCAGGTCCAGGCCGTAGCGCCGGGCCGTTTTCTCCTCCACCCGCAGCACGGTTATGCCCCGCTCCCCGGCCCGGACCGCTATTTCCTCCACCAGGGCGGGGTCGTTTTTTACCTCGAAACTCACCCCCCGGGCACCGAACCGCCTCAGGTCCCCCCGCAGTTCCTGAACCGCCATGATGGCAATGCCGTCCCGGAAGACCGGGCCGTGGGGAGAGATTATCACCAGCGTCTGGGCCCCGCTCTCCTTCACCCGGCGGCCCAGTTCCAGCATGGCCCGCCGGGAAGCAATCACCCTGTCCGCCTCCGCCCCGCCCACCTCGGGGATCATCACCGGGGGGTGGGGGCAAATACCGCCGACCATCACGGCCATTTCCCAAACACCTCGCTTCGCGGAATTTACAGCTGCCCCAAAGCGACCCTTCTTCCCGATCCTTATCCTTAAAAGTATATCCTTCCTTTTACTTATTCCCCGGGAGAAGGCCTCCCTTAAAAAGATTTTACCTTAAATATATAATAAAATACCGCCACTACCGCAACGGGACCGCGGCCCCCTGCGCTTTCTGGCTCAGGCCGTGCTCACGCAATCACAGGGTCACCCGCCCGGCAGCGCCCATATAGATGAAAGACCCCCCCAGAAAGATCAGGAAAGCCCCGCAGCAAACCAGGATGCCCCGGTAAACGGCCGGGGTCAAAAAGCGCCGGCCGCCGGCCACCGCCCCCGCCACCAGGCTGTACCAGGCCAGATCCGACAAAATATGGCCGCCGAAAAAGCTCACCAGCCCGGCAGTCCCCTGTTTCAAGGAGAGAACTATGTAACCCAGGCCCACCGTGGCCCACCAGAGCGTCCAGTAAGGGTTGGACAGGCTGACCAGCACCCCCGCCAGCACGGGGTGCATCCTCCCGGCGGGCAGGGGGCCGGCCTTTGCGGAGCCGGATCCGGGAGAACGGGCACCAGAATTGCCCGGGTGGAAAGGGGGCCGGGGAGAGCAGGCGCTCCCTCCTGCAGGGGAGCCGGGCGCACCGGCCCCGGAAACCCGCCCGCCTGCGCCGGACCCCCCCGCCCGTGAACCGCATCCCGGCACCTCCGGGCCCGCCCGTTCAACGCCCAGCTCCACCCGGCCCAGCCAGGCATCCCGGGCCATGCCCCACCCCAGGTAGATCAGGAATATCCCCCCCACCACGGCGATGCCCCTGGCCACCGGGGGAGCGGTGATCAGGGAAGCCAGGCCCAGGGACAGGGCTACCACCAGGACCCCCTCCAGCAGGGCGTGGCCCAGCACCACCAGGGGGCCGGCGGCAAAGCCCCGCCGGGCGCTCTCCCCGATGGTCACCGTAAGCAGGGGCCCGGGCATCATGGCCCCGGAAAGCCCCACCACGAAAGCCGTCGAAAAAATGGCCACCAGTTCCAATGCCATCCCTCCCGGGCAGAACTTCTCCCCCGCCGGCGGGAAGTCCTGCCCGGTGGAAAAATTATTTTAACCGCAAAAAATTTTTTACTTTACCCCTTGACCGGTAAGAAAAAATGGAATATTCTTTAATTGACTGAATGTTCATTCATTCCTAAAAAGGAGGAAAGGTTATGCGGCGCAGGATCAAGAAAGCGGCCGTGCTGGGTGCCGGCGTAATGGGCGCGGCCATAGCCGGGCACCTGGCCAACGCGGGCATCCCCACCTACCTGCTCGACATCGTACCCCGGGAACTCACCCCCGAGGAGGCCAAACAGGGCCTGACCCTGGAGCACCCCCGGGTGCGCAACCGCCTGGCCACAAAGGCCATTGAACAGCTCCTCAAGGCCAGACCGGCCCCCCTCTACCTGCCGGAAAACGCGGAGCTGATCACCCCGGGCAACCTGGAGGACCACCTGGACAGGCTGGCAGAGGTGGACTGGATCATCGAGGCGGTGGTGGAGCGGCTGGACATCAAGCAGGACCTCCTGGCCCGGGTGGAGAAATACCGCCGGCCGGGAACCATCGTCAGCTCCAACACTTCCGGCCTTTCCATCAACAAAATGGTGGAGGGCCGCGAACTGGAATTCAGGCAGCATTTCCTGGGCACCCACTTCTTCAACCCCCCCCGCTACATGCGCCTGTTAGAGATCATCCCGGGCCGGGACACCCTGCCGGAAGTGGTAGCTTTCATGAAGGACTTCGGCGAGCGGGTGCTGGGCAAGGGCGTGGTCATCTGCAAGGATACCCCCAACTTCATTGCCAACCGCATAGGCGTCTACGGCATGTGCGCCACCATCCGGGCCATGCTGGACACCGGCCTTACGGTGGAGGAGGTGGACGCCCTCACCGGCCGGGCCATGCTGCGGCCGAAAAGCGCTTCCTTCCGCACCCTGGACATGGTGGGGCTGGACGTGCTGGCCCACGTGGCTCAGAACATGTACGCATCCGTGGACGACCCGGCAGAAAAGGAATGCTTCGCCCTCCCGGATTTCCTGAAGGAAATGATTGCCAGGGGCTGGCTGGGAGATAAAGCCGGCCAGGGATTTTACAGGAAGGTGAAGGGTCCCGCCGGAACCGAAATTCAGGTCCTGGACTACAAAACCCTGGAGTACCGCCCCCGGCAGAAGGTGCAGTTCCCCTCCCTGGAGATGGCCAAAGCCGCCGGCAGCCCCGGTGAGCAGTTCCGGGCACTGCTTTTCGGCAAGGACAAGGGGGCGCAGTTTGCCTGGCGCATTACCAGCGAGGTGCTGGTTTACGCGGCTGAAAAGCTGCCCGAAATTGCCGGCGACATCCAGTCCGTGGACGAGGCCATGAAGTGGGGCTTCAACTGGGACCTGGGCCCCTTCGAGCTGTGGGACGCCATCGGCGTGCCGCGCATGGCGGAAAGGCTGCGCGCCGGGGGGAAAGCCCTGCCGCCCGTGGTGGAAGAACTGCTGGCCTCCGGCCGGACCTCCTTCTACGAGAAAAGGGAAGGCAAGCGCTACATCTTCGACTGGCAGACCAGGGAAAGCCGGCAGGAGCAGATCCCGGAAGGGGTCATCTTCCTCGCCCCCTTGAAGGAGCAGAACCGGGTAATTAAATCCAACCCCGGGGCCAGCCTGATCGACATCGGCGACGGCGTGCTCTGCCTGGAGTTCCACTCCCGGGCCAACGCCATCGGGGCCGATATCGTGCAGATGATTGATTATGCCGTAAAGGAAGTGGAGCAGAACTACGAGGGACTGGTCATCGGCAACTACGGGCGCCACTTCTCCGTGGGGGCCAACCTGATGCTCATCCTGATGGAAGCGGAAGACGAGGAATGGGACGAGCTGGACCTGATGATCCGGGAGTTCCAGCGGGCCAATATGAAGCTGAAGTTCTGCTCCCGTCCGGTGGTGGCCGCGCCCCACGGTATGGCGGTGGGCGGCGGCTGCGAAGTCTGCCTGCACAGCCACCGGGTCAACGCCCACGCGGAAACCTACATGGGCCTGGTGGAGGTGGGAGTGGGCCTCCTGCCGGCCGGCGGCGGCTGCAAGGAAATGGTCCTGCGGGCCATGGAACTGCAGACCCCCGAGACCAGGATCAAGGTGGGAGGCGTCAACACGGTCCAGCCCCTGATCAACCGGGCTTTTGAAACCATCGCCATGGCCCGGGTGTCCACCAGCGGGCCGGAGGCCATCAAACTGGGCTACATGCGGCCCACCGACCGCATCACCGCCAACCGGGACCGGGTCATCGGCGAGGCCAAAGAACTGGTGCTGGAAATGGCCCGCCGGGAATTCCGCCCGCCCCGCCCGGCCACCATCCCGGCTGCGGGCACCTCCGGCTACGCCGCCCTGCAGCTGGCCGTGGAAACCATGCGCTGGGCCAATCAGATCACCGAGCACGACGCCAGGATCGCCAGGAAGATTGCCTACGTCCTCACCGGCGGCGGCGTAACCCCCGGCACCCCGATCACCGAACAGGATCTCCTGGACCTGGAAAGGGAAGCCTTCCTGAGCCTCCTGGGCGAACCCAAAACCATCGAGCGGATCCGCCATATGCTGGCCACCAACAAGCCGCTGCGGAACTAAACAGGACGGCTGCAGGCCGGTAGAGAACACGCATTAAGAATGGAGGGATCTCGGAAATGCAGGAAGCCGTAATTGTCAGCGCCGTGCGCACGGCGGTGGGCAAGGCCCCCCGGGGCAAGCTGAGGAAGACCCGCCCCGAGGATATGGCCGTAGCGGTGCTCAAAGAAGCCCTGGCCCGGGTGCCCGGGCTGGACCCCGCGGAAATTGACGACGTGATTTTCGGCTGCGCCTTTCCCGAAGCCGAGCAGGGCATGAACATAACCCGCAATGTCATCCTGAAGGCCGGGCTGCCCAACAGCGTCCCGGGGGTGACCGTAAACCGCTACTGCTCCTCCGGGCTGGAAGCCATCGCCATCGCCGCCACCCGGATCATGGCCGGCTTCGCCGAAGTTTACGTGGCCGGGGGCGTGGAGAGCATGAGCCTGGTGCCCATGGGCGGCAATAAAACCATGCCCGACCCGGGCCTCATGGAGATGATACCCGAGGCCTACATGGGCATGGGCTACACCGCGGAAAACGTGGCCGAGCGCTTCAACATCAGCCGGGAAGACCAGGATGCCTTTGCCCTGGCCAGCCACCAGAAGGCCCTCGCCGCCATCAAAGAGGGGCGGTTCAAAGATGAAATCGTCCCCCTGACGGTCACCGAAAGGATCCGCCAGGACGGGAAGCTGGTGGAGCGCAGCTTTATCTTCGATACCGACGAGGGAGTCCGGCCCGACACCAGCCTGGAAGCCCTGGCCCGCCTGAAGCCCGCTTTCAAGATAGGGGGAACGGTTACGGCGGGCAACTCCTCCCAGACCAGCGACGGGGCAGCCTGTGTAGTGGTGATGAGCGGGCGCAAGGCCGCTTCCCTGGGGTTAAAGCCCCTGGCCGTCTTCCGCTCCTACGCCGTGGGCGGCTGCCCGCCGGAAATCATGGGTATCGGCCCTACCGTGGCCATCCCCAAG
The DNA here is from genome assembly GCF_000686645.1 of Desulfofundulus thermocisternus DSM 10259. Lineage (NCBI taxonomy): Bacteria > Bacillati > Bacillota > Clostridia > Eubacteriales > Peptococcaceae > Desulfofundulus > Desulfofundulus thermocisternus. The sequence goes on along the minus strand of NZ_JMLG01000009.1, from coordinate 53,414 downwards.
GCGCTCAAGCTGGCCGGGCTGACCAAAGACCAGATCGACCTCTTCGAGCTGAACGAGGCCTTTGCCTCCCAGGCCCTGGCCTGCATCAGAATACTGGAACTGGATCCGTCCAGGATCAACGTCAACGGCGGGGCCATCGCCCTGGGCCACCCCCTGGGCTGCACCGGGGCCAAGCTGACCGCCACCCTCCTCTACGAGATGCAGCGCCGGCAGGCCCGTTACGGCGTGGTGAGCATGTGCATCGGTGGAGGTATGGGCGCAGCGGGAGTATTTGAAAGGGTATAACCGGAATATTCTTTTAAGGAGGTATTCTCATGCTGCAAAAGGGCGGCGCCTTTTTACTGGAAAATGCCAACCCGCAGGATGTATTCACCCCGGAGGACCTGACCGACGAGCACCGCATGATCCGGGACACGGTGGCCGATTTTGCGGCCAACGAGCTGGCCCCCCGGGCGGAAGAGCTGGAGCACCAGCCGGAAGGGCTGATGCGGGAACTGCTGCTCAAGGCGGGGGAGCTGGGCCTCCTCTCCGCCGACATACCCGAGGAATACGGCGGCTCCGACCTGGGCAAAATCGCCTCCATCATCATCACCGAAAACATTGTGGCCGGCGGCTCCTTCGCCCTGGCCCACGGCGCCCACACGGGCATCGGTTCCCTGCCCATTGTTTTCTTCGGCAACGAGGAGCAGAAAAAGCGCTACCTTCCCCAGCTGGCCACCGGGGAAAAAATTGCCGCCTACGCCCTCACCGAGCCCAACGCCGGCTCCGACGCCCTTTCCGCCCGCACCAGGGCGGTGCTGTCCCCGGACGGGAAATATTACCTGTTAAACGGGGAAAAAATGTTCATCACCAACGGCGGCATTGCCGACGTTTACGTGACCTACGCCAAGGTGGACGGGGATAAATTCACCGCCTTCATCGTGGACCGGGACACCCCCGGCTTCAGCCAGGGCGCGGAAGAGAAAAAGATGGGCATCAAGGGTTCCTCCACCCGCAGCCTCATTTTTGAGGACGCCCGGGTGCCGGTGGAAAACCTGCTGGGAGAAATCGGCAGGGGGCACGTGATTGCCTTCAACATCCTCAACATCGGCCGCCTGAAGCTGGGCGCGGGCTGCACCGGTTCGGCCAAGCTGGCCATAGAGCTGGCCGCCAAATACGCCCTGCAGCGGGAGCAGTTCGGGCAGCCCATTGCCAGGTTCGGCATGATCCGGCACAAGCTGGCCCAGATGGCCGCTAAAACATACGCCGCCGAGAGCGTGGTCTACCGCATCACCGGCATGATCGAAGAATCCCTGGCCGGCAGGTCCAGCGGAGCTGAAGTGGCCGCCGCCATCGAGGAGTACGCCATTGAATGCTCCATTGCCAAGGTGCTGGCCTCGGAAGTGCTGGACTATGTGGTGGACGAGATGGTGCAGATTTACGGCGGCTACGGCTACATCCAGGATTACCCCGCCGAGCGCTTCTACCGGGATTCCCGGATCAACCGCATCTTCGAGGGTACCAACGAGATCAACCGGCTGATCATCCCGGCCACCCTGCTCCGCCGGGCCGTGAAGGGCAGGCTGGCCCTGCTGCCGGCAGCCAGAGCCCTGGCCGGGGAAATACTCAACCTGCGGGCCGCTGTCCCGGAGGATGACGGGAAACCGCTGGCCGCCGAGCGGGCCATGGTGGCCATGGCCAAAAAGCTGTTCCTGCTGGTGGGCGGCCAGGCGGTGGAAAAATACATGGATAAGCTGGCCAACGAGCAGGAAATCGTTGCTATCCTGGCCGACCTGGCCATCCAGATCTACGCCATGGAAAGCGCCATCCTGCGGGCCCTGAAAGCCCGGGAAACCGACCCCGCAGGCGCGGAAACGAAGCTCAACCTGGCCCGTGTCTATGTCTACGATTCCTTCCCCCTGCTGGAAAAATGGGCCCGGGAAGCCATGTGCTTCCTGTTCGAGGGAGATATGCGGCAGACCCAGCTCTCCATCGTCAAGCGGATGTGCAAGCACCAGCCGGCCGACCTGATCGGCCTGCGCCGGGAAATTGCCGGACGGGTGCTGGAAGCGGAAAAATATGTGGTATAATATTCCCAGTTGCGGGAAAGGAGTTTGCACGTGGCCAGGAGAAGCGGCGACAAGTACAGGGCCATTATTGAAGCGGCGGTAAAGGTAATTGCCGAAAACGGCTACCACAACGCCCAGGTTTCCAAAATTGCCCGGGAGGCAGGGGTTGCCGACGGCACCATCTACCTTTACTTCCGCAACAAGGAAGACGTGCTCATCTCCCTGTTCCGGGTGAAGATGGGCGAGTTTATCGCGGCGGCAAAGAAGGAGCTGGAAGGCTGCACCGGGGCGAAAGAGCAGCTGGCCCGCCTGATCCGGCTGCACTTCACCAGGCTGGAGGCCAACCGCCACCTGGCCACGGTAATGCAAATACAACTGCGACAGTCGGACCCGGTCATCCGCCAGGGCATAACCGAACCCCTGCGGGCTTACTCCCGCCTCATCGAAGGGATTGTTTCCCGCGGCATGGAAACCGGAGAGTTCCGGCCCGACCTGGATGTGCGCCTGGCCCGGCAGATGATCTTTGGAACCATGGACGAGGTGGCCACCTGCTGGGTGATGTCCCACCGCCACTACAGCCTGGCGGCGCTGGCTCCTGAAGTCTACCGGCTGCTCTTCCGGGCCCTGGCGGCAAAGGATAACGGATCATCTTAAAAGGCGAAATAAGGGCCTGCTCATGCCGGCAGGCCCTTATTTCCCGGTTACACCCTAACTGATCTTATGGGAGGAGGAACCGGCATGAACCTGAAAGCGGGGGACGTATTTTCGTGGGAAAGGACATTTACCGAAGAAGAGGTCCTTGCCTTCGCCGGACTCTCGGGTGACCGCGGAAGGCACCACATGCAGCGGGACGCCCGGGGTCGCCTGATGGTGCACGGGCTGTTGACCGCCTCTGTGCCGACCAAGATTGGGGGCGACCTCAACTATATCGCCAGGGAAATGTCCATGGAATTCCTGCACCCGGTATATACCGGGGACACGGTCCGCTGCGAGGTAAAGATAACCGAAGTTACTCCCGGGGAAGGTTATACCGGGGTGGCCATGGAAGCGGTCTGCCGCAACCAGGATGGCAGGGAAGTGCTGGTTGGCCGCAGCCATGGAATTATTCGAGAGTAAGTTTGTTTAAAAACATGGTCGTTCCAAATTCTTTCGAGCCTGCATACCGCAGGCCTTTTTTTGTGGGGCAAAAACTGGCTTGAAGCCCCGGCATCAACAAAAGTAAACCTGTAGTTACCGGGCCTGCTACATCATAACTATTTAGACAAGTATAGAACACCATTATCAACTTGACAAGGAACCAAGCTAAATAATATAATGAGGTTAATTTGATAATCTTCGAAATGTCCGGAAGGACGTGATTACCATGGGACTGAGCATGGTCTTCAAGGCACTGGGAGACGACACGCGGCGGGAAATCCTCCGCCTCCTGGCCCGGGGAGACATGACCGCCGGCGAGATTGCCCGCGCCTTTTCCCTTTCCCGGCCCACCATCTCCCACCACCTGCATATCCTCAAAGAGGCCGGCCTGGTAGCAGATGAGAAAAGGGGACAATTTGTCGTCTATTCGCTAAACACTACCGTTTTCCAGGATGTTACCGGCTGGGTATTTGAGATGTTAAGTTCCCTTACCGGCCGGAACCGCTACAAAGGAAGGGAGGAGTTGGACAATGGAAAATAATTACCGTGTCGACCGTAAGATGGTGGTCGGTGATTGGCCGGCCCTGGCCGTGCTGCTGGCGATGTTTATTGCCGGCGCGGCAAGCTACCCGCACCTGCCGGAGCTGGTGCCGGCACACTGGAACCTGCGGGGGGAGATAGACTCCTATTTCTCCCGGTTCTGGGGGGCCTTCGCCCTGCCCCTGCTTACCGGGGGAATTTATCTGGGCATGCTCTTCGCCCCTTACATTGATCCCAAACGAAACAATTACCTCCGTTTCCCGGAAGCTTACCGGGCGGTGCGCCTGGGGCTGGTCTTCTTTTTTGCCGCGCTCCACGCCATGATCCTGGCCGTAGCCCTGGGAGGGCCGGCGGATCTGGTCAGCCGGTTTACCCCCCTGGCCCTGGGCGTTTTTTTGGTCATCACCGGGAACTATCTAACCCGGGTACGGTTCAATTACTTTTTCGGCATCCGCACACCCTGGACCCTGGCCAGCGAAGAAGTCTGGCGGCGCACCCACCGTTTCGCGGGGCCGGTTTTTGTCCTGGCCGGCCTGCTGACCGTGCTGGCAGCCTTCCTGCCCGCCCCCGCCAGCTTCATCCTGTCCGTGGGGGCCGTCATCAGCGCGGCGGCAGCCAGTATAATTTACTCATATATTGTTTACCGCAGGTTCCGGGATTAGGATCCGCCCAACATATTTCTACAAACATATTTCTACAGCATAATATTTAAATCGCTTAAATTTGTGGCAGGAATAACCTCCCGGACAGCCAATATTAAAACTTAGAGACTGTTGGCGCCAGCATGACATCAGTTGACGACAGAAGGAGAAATGCCCATGGCCGCAGACATAGTTAAAACTCCCTTCCTGGTTAACGAAATGGTGGTCTATTTCATTTCCCCGCAGGTGGCCCACGTGGTGGAAGTGGACTGCCGGATTGAGCTGACCACCACACCCGACAGCTGTACCTGCTGCTCCTTTCGCTTTCGCTCCCGGCTGGACCCGAACTACCGCTGCCGGCACATTGAAGCAGTACGGCAGGTGCTGGAAAAAGCCCGTCACGCCGGCCCCGGCGCTGAAAAAGTTATCTGCGGACTGTAAAAGGGAAATAATATCCGGTAGGGAGGGCTTCAGGGCAGCGCAACTTTTTTGAGCCGGAAGTGGACAAACCCGGCCCGACCTGAAAAAAAGCAAGAAAAGCGCAGGTGTATGCAACATGCCGGCAAAAGTATACCCTTTCCCCAGCGCGGAAGATCAGCAGGTGATCCAGACCGCCATCCACGTCTTCCTCACCAGCCAGACCGGGAAAGCCCGGGACACCATGCTGAAGACCATCCGGGCGGTGCTGGACCGCTACCGCATCTCCAGGTTTTCCTTTCCTGATTACGTGGTGGAAGCCACCCGCATGCCCGGTTACTCGGTGGTGCGGGCACGCAACTGTGTCGAGGGCACGGTCTGCCCCCAGTGCGGTGAAAAGCTTTACGGTCTTACCAGCAGGGTGCGCATATTAAGCGTCCAGGAACGCCGGAATTACCACCTGGTTACCTACGGCTGCCGCTGCGGGAAAGTTTTTGCCAAGCAGGAACAATGTTAAGGATGAAGACCGTGGATGTAGAAGAAAATGGAGCGGGAGGGATAAAACTGTTCCTCCCGCTCTACCGTTTGTGCAGCCTGCACCCGGCTCCCGCCGGGCCAAAGGCAGGCCGCCCACACCGGGCTTTAAAGGCGCCTTTTTTCTTCACGACAGCCGGGGCTGACGTGACCTTCCCGGTTATCAGGCTCTGCCGAGCCGTTTAATCATCTCCACCATATTGCGCCCCAGGCGGCGGCATTCCTCCAGGGCCAGCAGGTCCTCATGCACACCCCGCTTCCAGCAAATCCTGCCTTCCTCCAGGCGGTCAAACATGGTTCCCATGGCCCCGCTGTTGCAGATGCCGCTTTCCTGGTCGCGGGTATCCACCAGGATCAGGCCCTGGGCCACCAGGAAGCGCTCCATAATGGCCTGGGCGTGCTCCTGCCCGCCGTTGCGCAGGCCGGCGTGGGTGACCGCCCCTCCCACCTTGCCGTGAAGCAGGTTCCGGGCCATATGCATCCAGCGGGTGCGGTCGATAAAATTCTTCATCAGGCCGGTAACATTGGCCCAGTACACCGGAGAACCGAGTACAATGCCGTCGGCCGCCAGCATTTTTTCGGCCAGCAGGCCTATGTCGTCATCCTTGATGGAGCATTCCGTTTTGCCCAGGCAGCGGTTGCAGGCCAGGCAGGGCTTGATGTTATAATCAACCAGCTCCACCAGCTCCGTTTCCGCGCCGGCCCTGGCGGCTTCGTCCAGGACGGCCTGCAGCATGATGGCCGTATTCTTGCCTTTGCGGTGGCTGCCGTTAATGGCCAGAATTTTCACCCCAAATCCCCCTTTTTCAAATATTTTTGTAATTAATACCTTCGACCCGGCAGGCCTTGACTCCTGCCGTCATCATGTCTTCCCTCCCATCAATCAGGGCTTGCAGCTGTTGCAGGGCTCGTATCCCGCATCCAGGGCCTCGTCCCGGGTGGCAAATTTCACCCGGTTGTCCGGGGCGATCTGGCGCCCGTACTCGCAGTCCGGGCGGTGGAATTTCCTGCTGCGGGCGTTACCCAGGTAATAGGGCTCTTTGTCCTGCACCTCCAGGCCCCACAGGCCCCGCTCCTCTTCCCGGGCTTCCCGCTGCAGGCGGGCAAACAGTTCCGCATATTTCACATTGGGCGGGACGGTCATTACCTGGGCGTAGCCCTTGAGCAGCAGCTCGGCGTTGAACATGCGGCTGCGGGCTTCGCTTTCCTCCGGCCCGCTCCCGCCGGGAGGGTCAAGCCAGACATAGGCCAGAAGGCGCCCGTAGTGGTCCCTTTCCTGCACATCCTTTTCCAGCCAGACGCGCTTCCCCTCCAGGCGGCCCCTGGTGTAGGCCGACGCCTCCTTACCGTACGGTTCCACCTCTTTAGTTGACTCGGGAGTGTTCACGCCGATCAGGCGCACCGTTTCGCTCCTGCCGTTCTCGAGACGCACCACCACAGTATCCCCGTCCACCACCCGGCTTACGGTGGCAGGCAAAAGGCCGGCAGTTTCCCCTCCCCGGCCCTGCCCGGCAGGGGAAGGCTCCTGGCTGCGGGCCGGCGGCTTTGCAACCTCACCGCCCGTATCCGGGACGGCACCGGAACAGCCGGCCGCCAGCATCATCAGGGCAACAAGCAAAAATACAGCTACTCTAGTAAATACATGTTTAGCTATGGATATCATCTCCAGAGCCCCTCCTGATAAACTCCTGCTATAAGGAAAAGAGCACACCGGACCGGTACCCACCGGAAAAAACAGGGACAGTTTAGAATTCGCCGCTTTCCCGCCTGCTTCCCCGGTGAGGAAAAACCCGGCAGCCAGCCGGAAATAAAAGCCCCTTCATGATAATTACCCGGAGGATGCCGGCCGCTCCAGGAGGCTGACGCACTCCACGTGGCAGGTCTGGGGGAACATATCCACCGGCTGCACTTCCACCACCCGGTAGCCATACCCGGCCAGCAGGCCCAGATCCCGGGCCAGGGTCCCCGGGTCGCAGGATACGTAAACCACCCGCGGCACCGGGCAGCGGGCCAGGGTTTCCAGGACAGAGCGGTGACAGCCCCGCCGGGGCGGATCCAGCACCAGCACATCGGGTCCGCCGTCCCGGCGGAAAAGGCGGGGAAGGAGTTTTTCCACCGCTCCCTGGAGAAAGGATGCGTTGCCCAGGCCGTTGAGCCGGGCATTCTGCCGGGCATCGGCCACGGCCCGGGAAGACAGCTCCATACCCAGCACCTCCCGGGCCTGCCGGGCCAGGAAAAGAGCAATGGTGCCCACGCCGCAGTAGGCGTCCACCACCCGCTCCCGCCCTGTAAGGCCGGCATATTCCCCCACCTTTTCGTACAGGACCCGTGTCTGCACCGGGTTGACCTGGTAGAAAGAATCGGCAGAAAGGCGAAAAGCCAGCCCGCCCAGGTAATCGGTTATATATCCCCGGCCGTACAGGACCTCCACCCCGTCTGCCCTCCCCTCCCGGCCCGGCCGGGCAGCTTCCTGCCGGATTATCGTGGTCACCCGGCCGGTGCCGGCCAGCTCCGCAGCCAGCTTCCCGAGACGCGGGCGTCCGCCGCCGGCGGCCAGCACCACCATGGTTTCCCCCGTGGCCACGGCCCTGCGCAGGGTAACGTGAGAAATCAGAGGAGCCGGACCTTGTAGAAGCTCGTCCCGGTACTGGCCCAGCAGATGATCAATGATCAGCGCCAGTTCGTTCAGCTCCCGGTCCAGAATACGGCACCGGGTCCCATCACCCACCCAGTACCCGGGCGTGTGGGAGTCGGGAGCATAAAGGCCCAGGGCCGGCCTTCCTTCCCGGAGCATTACATGGAACCGCACCTTGTTCCGGTAGTGCCAGGGGTGGTTCATACCCAGGGCGGGTAGAACCCTTATCCCGCCCAGCCTGCCGATGCGTTCCAGGCTGTTCCGCACCCGCCCGGTTTTGTACTGAAGCTGGCACTCATAAGGCAGGTGCTGAATATGGCAGCCGCCGCAGCTGCCGAAAGAAGGGCATTCCGGGCGGCAGCGCGAAGGGCCAGGGTCTATCACTTCTTCCAGCCTTGCCCGCAGGTAATTTTTCTTTACCTCCACCACCGTAACCCGCACCCTGTCGCCGGGTACGGCCAGGGGTACGAACACCACCCGCCCCTGCCAGCGGCCCACCCCTTCGCCGCTGTGGCTGAGGTCTTCCACCTCAAGTACGACTTGCTCTCCGGGCTGTACACCAGGCATGGTTATCCTCCAGGCAAAATTTAGTCATACGATTACATTTTCTCCCGGCCAGCCCGCCCCGTGCGCCGGCCATTCCTTTTCCACATCTTCCTCTGTAAATATTTGAAAACCCGATTCCACCAGCAATGCCGCCGTCACGCCATGACCTGTTTTGACTTTCCCGCTAAACGACCCGTCGTAAATCCGGCCGTACCCGCAGGAAGGGCTCCGGGCCTTAAGAATGGCAGCCCGTATGCCGTGGTTCCTGGCGATCTCCAGTACAGCCCGGGCTCCCCGGATAAAAGCCCCGGTAACATCCTCCCCCTTGCAATTGACCACCCGCGCCCGCCCCTCCAGCACGTCCACTCCCGTACCGCCCTGTATTTCCGACGCCGGGCGCGGTACGGGCAACCCGCCCAGGCACTCCGGGCATACCGGTACTGCCCGGTCTTCCCTGACCAGCCTTTCCACCACCGCACAGGTCCGGGGCAACCCATCGTAGGAACAGGAATGCCCGGCCAGGCATGCGCTTACCATATACTTCACTCATTCATTCCCCCCTGTTATTTCCGGCAAAAATGCAGAAACACAACAAATCCATTGCGCAGATACCGGCATCGATATTCCGGGTCATGCCACCGTCCACAACCAGGCTGGCACCGCTTCCCGGCGAAAATTTCACCCCGGACACGGATCCTGCATACTTTTTCCGGCTGACCTTGTTCCCGCAGGCTTTTATCCATTCCCGGCGTAACCGGACCGCTCTGGAAAAGGCCCTGGGCATCCAGAAAGTACGCCCGGCCCCCGCATATCCCTTCTCCCTCTCCCCTTAAAAGCACAATGCTGCGCACGGCCAGTATGCAGCTATATATGACCCCCGGCACGCCCCAGCGCCTGTTAAACGAGCATAAGCCTTCTCCTGACCATCCTGCACGTTTAATTTAATGCCAGAAGATCCTGAAGGGAGGCCTGCAGGGCCATAAAAAAAGAAGTACTGGCTACATTGCCTTGAAAGTCTTTTAAACGACGCTTGTCAACAGCGCGTATCTGGTCAGGGAGTGCGCGGGTAACTTTGCCGTGAAAGGTTAATTCCGGTCGAAAAGAGGCGGGCCTGGCTCCTGTAGAAAGGGGAACGATTACAACGGTAGAAAGATAGTTAAATGGTTCATCGGATACCACCACTGCATAGTGAGGCCCCCGCAGAATATGGCCCGTTCCTTCCAGACTAACTCTATAAATATCTCCTGGACGGGGAATTTCGGCAGGCATCAGAGCTCACCCCTTTCGGCCCGGGCCATTCTTTCTATATGTTCCGAAAAGTCTGCTTCCGCCCAGGCCGCGAGATCTTCTTCTTCCGCCAACCGGCGACACTCTTCCGCAAGCTTCTTCCGTTTTAGCTCCTTGACATACCGTTCTACCGCACCCCGCACGAAGTCGCTCAAAGTCGGAAATTCTTCAGGGTTGCGTACCTCCTCAATGGATTTCAGAAGACTGGTGGGCATGCGAATCGTCGTGCGAACATGCTCCATAGTTATCACCCCAAATGTCAGACATTGCTGCATACATTATAGCATACAATAAAGTATGATACAATACGGCCCGGAAAATTGAGGACATCACCCCCAACTGGCGGCGCCAGGCGGGAATGATCAAAAAAGCCCAGGAAATGGGCGCTTCCCAGGGTGTGGACACCGGCGCCGGGGCCACCGGCGTATGCCACGGAGGGGGTTTTTAAGCACCAGGGGCAGAACGCTGTTGTATCGCTCCGCTTCCGCGCTAATGGAATTGACCATCGGCTGGCCCCTTTCCGCCGCCAGCTCCAGGCCCACCTCCAGAGCCAACTCAACAAAAGAGCCACCCGCAAATCGGGACGGCCCTGGAAATCAGTGTCCGGCCGCACCAGCCGCGGGTGGCTTCCCCACCATAAAAATAAATTTTGAAAAGAGGACCGCCTTTCATCCCCTCCCTTATGGGGGGACTTCCCGGCAGGATAGTTAAAGCCCGGCTCGGTTAACAATGGTTTCAGCCACTTCTTCAGCGGACTTGAAGGGAAAATCACCTGCTTTCAACAGTTTGCCGGCCTCGCCGGCGGTCATCTTTAAGCCGCCAGCCTGGCATGTGGTTTCGGCTCCCTGGGGAAACGCCGCCAGCAACTCCTCAGGGGTGTGGATGGGAAAAGTCGCCCCTCTCAACGCCCCGATAATCTGCGCTTTGATGGCTTCACGTACGGACATGGCTGAATTCCTCCTTTTACTGATTTTTTCTTTTGTAGAAAATATAAAGCCCACCGGCTTACTGAATCTGTTAACTGGTTGACAAGAAAATCTAAAATTTTATGTTACGTCACTTCATTCCGTCCCTGCAGGACTCAAATTTAAAGGCCGCTTCCAGCTGCTCAAGGGTTTCCCAGAGTTCTTCCGGAGTAACCCCTGCGGCTTCGGCAAGAACTTTAATCGGAATATTCTTTAAAATTTCCCTTTTGTTACCCGCAGCGTATTCCGAATGCAGGTAGAGATTTAAAAACACGACCAGAACCCTGCCCAGGGGTGTTCCGGCTTTGATCTCATACAGCAGGAGGGCCATAAACTGGATTTGCCCGGCTAAGTTTCGAATGATCTTCAGGGCGAATGTTTCATCACCGGCAGCTGGAGTTTTACCAGATTGTTTATCATTCATTTAGTGTCACACTTTCTCAACAGGCTTCCAGGGCTTCAGCCAGCTTTTCCCGGTTCAGCAGGCAAATGCGCTGCCCCCTGGCGGCAATGATCCCCTCCTGCTTCAAGAGCCCTAAAATCTTTGTAACCATCACCCGGGAGGCGTTGACCAGATTGCCTATATCCTGGTGGGTCAGCTCGATATCGATGGTAATACCTTCCGGAGAGGGAACTCCGTACTCATCCGCCAGGCTCAGGAGCGTAGCGGCAATCCTTCCCCTTACGTCCCTGAAGGCCATGTTGGCCACCTGGTCGGTGTACTCGTTCAGCTTTTTCCCAAGCAATTGAATAATCTTTAAAGAAATCTGAGGGTTTTTAAGCAAAACGGCAAAATCCTCCCTGCTGCAGGAGCACACGAAGGTGTCCTCCATTGCCTGGGCGCTCATGGTATGCACGGTATCCTCGAAGAAGGTGTTTTCTCCGAACATGTCGTCCTCTTTGAGGATGTCCAGGATGATCTCCTTACCCTCCCCGGACACTTTAAACAGTTTCACCCGGCCGTATTTTATGAGGTAGATCGTGTCGGCGGGCTCCCCTTCCCTGAAGATAAACTCGTTCTTACGATAAACCCTCTTGCGGGCCAGCGCGCCGATTCTTTCCCGCTCGGCAAAGTCCAGGGCTGAAAATATTTCCAGCTCCTTCATGCAGCGTATCTTTTTCATGATTTCCCCTCTTCCAAAAGCTTTTCCACTTCCCTGCGAAAATGTTCCAAATCTATGGGCAGTATTTCAACGGGCACCTGGGTATAATCAAAGAACTCCAGGATTTTCTCGTCGTCAAAAGGGATGATCCCGGTGTCCAGCAGCAGGATACGGTCATAATAACCGAAATTCTGCCGGGCGTCAATCTCGTCCCATTTCAAACCTTCTATGAATATCTTGCGCCAGTTCTCCAGCCAGCCGGCGGTCAGGTAAAAGTTGCGGCCCCCGGCATCCAGCTCGGCCAGCCGTTCTCCCAGCAGCATCTCAATGCAGTTTTTGGCCCGGATGACCCGCCCGCCCCTCCTGATCACCATCCGCTCCATTTCCGGGTGGCACTGGAGGCCAAATACAACGGCGACACTGTCTTCGTTCATGTCGTCCAGGGCCTGCACAAGGGCTTCTCCCAATTTGTCGAAGTCCACGTGGAGCCCCGGTTCCAGGTAATGAATTTCAACTTCTTTTCCTTGCAGGACGTACTCCAATTCCTTTTCCAGAATGCCGCAGCATAAAATTTTTTGGGGCATACCATTCCCTCCTGGAGATTGTTCTTTATGATCAAAGCTTAACTTAATGTCCCTCAATCGTCTGTAAACTGTTTAACAAGCCCGGCTGCTCCGCGGAAAAATTACGAGATTTGGTAATTCCAGGAGCAGGGATGCGGCAAGTTACGATTTAGCCCACATCCGAAAAGCCAGCAAATTAAGCCCCACCGCTTCGAACGGGCAGCAGGCTGGTGAGAGAAGAACCCGTATAAGACGCCGCCAAACAACCCGACCCCGGAGAGGAAGAATAAGTAGTAAGTAAAAGCCCCGGGTGAGTGGCCCAGGGCTTCCCTGTTTATCCCGGCTGTACTGCTCCCGTTTCTTAGTCCGGCCAATAACAGGTCCAAATACAAAGAAGAACAGATCCTGCGGACCAGGGTTCAGGTTTCCTTTTGCCGGTTCTGCCGGTAGACCAGGCCCGAAGCCACAGCCACCAGTTCCCCCCGCTGGTTTTCCACGGTAATCCGGTACAGCCCCGTATGGCGGGTTAAATTTTCCTCCCTGGCCGTAGCCACCAGCTCATCCCCGGGAACGCTCTTCTTCAGGTAGCTGATGTTCATATTTATACCCACGGCGGGCACACCCCGGGAATTGCTGGCGGTGCCAAAGGCCACATCGGCCACAGTGAAAACAACTCCCCCGTGGGTAATGCCGTGGATGTTGGTCATCTGTTCCGTAACCTTCAACCTGACCCGGGAATAACCGGGCTTGAGCTCCACTATTTCTACCCCCAGCATCCTGGGGAATGGGTCGTTCAACAGCCATTCTTTTAAATCCTCGGGCAAAAAAATATGCTCATCGCCCATCTTCCCTATCCCCTCCGGTATTTCATTTTCCCCGGAACAGGCTTTATTCCTGCTTTTCGTTATCCAAAGGAAATCATGCACCTTTTAAAAAATGAAAACCTGGACGATTTCAAAAGTCTCGCCCAGGAATTTGTAGAAAAAGTAATCGTGACCAAGGAAAAAATTGAAGTGGTCTTTAAAATAACTGTGGATTTGAGTGGTGGAGGCGGGGGGATTCGAACCCACCGTCCGGAAGAACAGCCACAGGAGTTTCTCCGAGCGCAGGCTGTGTTTTAATTTTCGCCCCCCTGGCGGCCACAGCCAGCCTCCGCAGGGGCTATCTCGTTTTAGATGTCCCGCCGGGCCTCCGAGAACCGTCCCGGCAGCAAGCCCGTTAAGTCGACACCCTGTCCCGCGTCACGGGCCGGACCCGGGCAGGATGTGGCCGCTAAATTAAGCAGCCAGAGCGTATTCTTCGTTGGCAGTTATTGTTTTCCCACCGTTTAACGGGCTGGTGGAACCCCGGCTCGCTTCTCCTGCCACCGCTTCCCCCGTCGAAACCTTTCGCCCCCATATTATCCAGATGTCACATTTTCCCCCGCAGGGCCCGCTCCATTTCCCGTTTGGCATCCCGGGCGGCCATGTCCTCCCGCTTATCGTATACCTTCTTGCCGCGGGCCAGGGCCAGTTCCACTTTGGCCTTGCCCCGGTCGTTGAAGTATACCTTCAGCGGGATCAGGGCCAGACCTTTTTCCCGGCTCTTGCCCAGCAGGCGCAGGATCTCCTTTTTATGCATCAGGAGCTTGCGCGTCCGCTTGGGCTCGTGGTTGAAGCGGTTACCCTGGTCATAGGGGCTGATGTGCATATTATACAGAAAAAGTTCGGCGTTTTCAACACGGGCGAAGCTATCCTGCAGGTTGGCCCGCCCCGCCCGCAGGGATTTGACCTCCGTGCCGGTCAGGGCAATGCCGGCCTCGTAGGTCTCCAGGATGTGATAGTCATGGCGGGCCTTCCTGTTCACCGTAACCACTTTTCCCACCATGACCACCTCCTCAACCGATAAAGAAAGCCCTACCGCAACTGGCCGGGCTGCAACCTTTTTCTTTCCTCAGTACCATTATAACGTTACGTCGCCATTTGTCAAGCGGGAAATGCCAATTTCTGTCGTCGGACTGTGATATTGTCACCCTGTAAGCGGTTTGAGAAAATATCACCATGGTCCATATGGTTGCCAGGGTACCCAGCAAATCTACCTTCCGCCCCGACAGGCGCAGGCGCTGCCCAATGGCGGCCGTCAGGGGAGCGCCGGCGGTGTGGTGGCCGTAGAAGGTAAGCCGCCCGCCAGCACCCACTGCCCGGGTTTCCAGTTTGCCGATGTCATGGAAAAGGCAGGCCAGTTTGAGCACCGGCAGCCGGCTGCGGGTGCGAGTGAGGGGTGTATTAAAGCAGTCTCTCACCTGCCCGGCCAGTTGGGTTGAAAGGGCAACGGGCAGCCATTACCGGTAAAACGGGTGCAGGTGCCGGTAAAGCCCACCTGCTTATTAGAATACCTACTTCACTAGATCATTTTCCCGCAAATATTCCCAATATTTATCTGTATTATAACGCCAACAACAATTAGGGAACTCATTAACTATATTGATTAATAAAGAAAGACTTAAGTCCTCCCGGCTTTCCTTTCCAGGAAAAACTGCTATGCATTTAAGCATATATGGTATATCTGTATTACCCTTAGAATACCAATAAAGTTTTATTCCAAATAGTTTTTTTATAGTTTCCACAACATTTATTCCAGTAGCTTCCATAGAAAAAGTACGCCTATGTGGGTTCCTGCAGGAATCAAGACCCAGTTTAAAATTGCACTTCTTCCCACCACAGCCCATACAGTACCCTGTACTTAAAAAACTGCCCTTTAAAAGCGGGGCCAGCTTATAGCCAATATTGGCGAGAAACCGAGACAATATCGCATCTTGAAATTTCCAGTGAACAGCTGGGTTACGAGATTTTAGCACATTTTCATGTTTAAACTTCGACCAAAAACGACAATAAATTAACCAAACCGGATCTTCCGGAGAGGCTATTTTTTCTAGTTTCGGTGATCTGGGCGGACAACCTCCAGCAGATCCAAAATTACTGCACCCCTTGGCACAAGCTGCCCAAACTATTTCAGGCTCATAAACAAGGTCTTGAGCCCGGCAGAGTAAATTACCAATTTCCAGCGGGTAAATATTGCCGCTACTTTGCGAACGATAGATATACCAGAACATTCCATTTGTTTGAACATTTCCAGTTTGCAACACGCCTTCTAAGGACATCACTTAGCTACCACCAAAGAAGCTAGTGCTATAACCACACCAAGCAAGACTTTAAAATAAAACTCCAGTTTTTCAATTTTAGCAGCATTATTAGACAAAGTAACACTTCTTCCCTTAATATCAGAAACCATATCTGCTGGTATATTCTCATAACCACGTCTTGGTTTAAACTTTTCATCAATATACTCGTCAAGTCTTTCAAAGAAAATCATAAATAATGAGTCACAACGCCGCACAACGATATCGTTGGGCCCTGCATTATAGACTGAAAATATCAGTTTACCTTCATAGCCGGGGTCGACATGGAAGCCGGAAACATTTATTAAACCTTTTCTTTTAAAGCTAAATCTCATGCTAATAAATCCCATTACATCCAATGGCAATTTAATTTTTTCCTCTGTGATGAGCAATGCAAATTCTCCGGAACGGATAGAGATTAAATCACCTTTCTTAAGTTTCTTTGGCAGGTCTTCACTACTAAGGTATACCTCGCTACCAAGCCTTAGATTAAGCTTCCAACCCTCAAAACACTCACCCCAAATATCTTCTTTATCATCACATTCGATAAATTTTTTTATTTCATTTTCATCTGTAATTATTCCTGGCTCCATCATTTCACCCCCCGGCAATATAAAATGAAAGAGGAGCTTTTAATATTAAAAATTCACCTTAAGCATTAGTATGATATAAAGAAGACCTTAACAATCAACAAAATGATTATTATCAGTATTGTAATAGCTATAATAACTATAATATTACTCAATCTTCTCACCAAGATCGGATCTATCATTCTATCTCTGAGTGAAATTTGCTCAAGCTTTAAAAGTATTAAAATTTCATTAAGCCACAGAAAAGCTATAGAACATAACGCCAATGAAAAATATGAGGGATGTCTTGTTTCAAAATAAACAAAACCCTTCGCCAAGATTAAAGCTATTAAAACAAAAACCAAAAGTATCAAAAAAACTATTAGAATTTTATTAGCTGTTGCCCATTTTTTATTATTATCACCCATACCTGTCCCCCATTATAAAAAAAGAGTGGCTTACCACTCCCTTATTTAAATATTTAGCCTGCACCACGGCTCGGGTCCAGTTGCTACATCCTGGTTAAACAGCATTCTCTCGCCAGGACACCCGCCCCGGCACTTTTCCCGTAGTATGCATTCGGAACATATAGTTATATCTTTCAAACGTAAACCACGTAGATAACGTAGCAGATCATCATTATACCATAAATCTTCTAAAGAATAATCGTAAATCTTTTTACGTGATCCTTTTAAAAATTTGAATGCTTCACAAGGGAAAACCTCTCCCGAAGCTGAAATAAGAAGTTTATTTTGTGAAGCGGTACATGGCGTTATTTCTCCATCAGTTACACAGTTAAAAGGCGCACCGAGCCTTATATTTACGTTTCTAAACCAGTTTCTTAATTGCTTTACCTGCTGTACAATTCCAATCGCCTGTTTTCCTGTAAGCATCAAATCCTCTGCATTATCTTTGCATCTGCCCTGTAACACCAATCTTAACAGGCTCACCTGGCTTATTCCAAGAGAATTGGCCAGAGCCAACACACCAGGGATCTCGTGAACATTTACGCTCATTGGAACAAAATGAAGCTCAACAGATAGGCCAACAGATAATACTCGTTTTATAGATTCCAACGTCAAAGCAAAACTACCTGCGACACGGGTAATGTATTCATGTGTGCCAGCAGATTCGCCGTGAATGCTAAAAATTACTTTACCGGTGCCTGAAGCTTTTAATTGCCTTACTATTTTTTCGCTTAATGGACTTAAATTCCTCCCATCCTTTATAACCCCGCAGCTGTAAACAGTCACCTTTATTCCCTTTGAACTGGCATATCTCAGCACCTGAAATAACTCATCATATAGGAAAGGCTCCCCGCCCGAAACGGTCAATCTTTCAACACCCAGCGGAATTCCTTCATCTATCAATTTATAAAGTTGCCTGGCAGGTATGTGTTCTTTACTAGTTGCTGACGCTTCGGATGAGCAATGCCTGCAGTATAGAAGGCAGCTATTGGTTATTTCAACAGATAGTTCCTTTAGAGGATACCCTGCTTGCATTGGCTTCACCTCCCAGGCAATTGTAGGCAAAACACAGCTTGATTGTAACATTCAACACATTTTAAGAAATTCCTGCCACTATCAATATTATGTAGCAATTTTTAAAAGCAGATAACTGTGGATTTGAATGGTGGAGGCGGGGGGATTCGAACCCACCGTCCGGAAGAACAGCCACAGGAGTTTCTCCGAGCGCAGGCTGTGTTTTGGCTTTTGCCCCTTTGGCGGCCACAACCAGCCTCCGCAGGGGCTATCTCGTTTGGGTGTCCCGCCGGGCCTCCGAGAATTATCCCGGCAGCAGGCCTGTCAGCCTGACACCCTATCCCACGTCACGAGGCCGGACGCACATGAAATAAAAGCCGGCAGAAAGAACCTGCCGGCCGGCATCCTTTAAAGCCCCATCTCCCCGGCAATGGCCTGCATGGACTCCAGGCCGATTTTCATAAATTCTTCCAGGGAGAGGCCCATCTCGGAGCAGCTTTTGATCTGTTCCCTGCTGGCGCCCCGGGCAAAGGACTTCTCGTGGAAGCGGTTGAGAAGGAAGGGGACGTCAATGGCTGAAAGTTTCTTTTCCGGTTTAATGAGAGCGCCGGCCACGATGAGCCCGGTGAGAGGATCGCTGGCGTAAAGGGCCCTGTCCATCAGGCTCTGCCGGGGCAGGCCGTGAATATCATTGTGTACCCGAACGGCATAAACAACCTCTTCCGGCAGTCCTTCCCGGGCCAGCAGATCCGCCCCTTCCATGCTGTGCCGAACCGGCTCGTCCTTCGTCCATTCATAGTCGATGTCATGGAGCAGCCCGGCCAGTCCCCAGAGTTCCTCATCCTGGCCGAAATGCCGGGCCAGCCCGCGCATGACCGCCTCCACGGCCAGGGAATGTTTGATCAGATTGGGCGTTTTTAAATACCTGGTGAGAAGTGCATAGGCTTCATTCCGCGTCACTTTTCAGGACTCCTTTCCTTTTTCTTTAACCGTCAGAAACTTGGCCGTAGCCCTGGCAGCCACCTTCCCCCCGGGGAGGATAAGACGGGCGGAAAGCTCCCACAGCCGCCCCCTGCAGCCCTCCTTCCATGCCTCCACGGTTACCGGCACGCCCACGGGCACCGGGAGGCTGAAGCGGGTAAGCATTTCCGCCGTCATGGCTGCAACACCGCGATGCCAGAGCCACTGGGCCATGGCCTCATCAAGCAGTGTGGTAACCAGGCCGCCGTGCAGCACACCATCCCACCCCTGGTGTTCATTCCCGGCCGTAAAAGTTGTCCGGCAGATATCACCTTCGTGGGAAAACTTCAGGTGCAGGCCGATGGGGTTTTGGGGGCTGCACGCAAAACACATGCCATCACTCCGGCTAACACTGTACATAACCTTCATTCACCTTGCTTTTAGGTACTCGTCACACTCAGGGGGAAATGTGCCTTTTTGAACACGGTATACAGATATTTTACCAAAATTTTGCCATATCGCAAGTAGCCGGGAAACCTCTACAAACCATTTGCGAGAGGTGAGGTGAGGTGAGGTTTATGAGGGTGACGTTTCGAGGGAACCTTGACAGCCCGGAAAGGAAAAGTATAATAATAATTAAATTTTGGTTTTTTGGGAGCAGGGCTGATTCATTTCTCGCTGGGAGTGACACCCCATGAACCTTACCCAACGGCGTAAAGAATTCCTCCATAAAATTGTAAACCTCTTCCGCCAGACCGGTCTTCCCGTCCACTATGCCACCGTTGCCCAGGCACTGGGCGTAAGCAAGTGGACGGCCTACGACATTCTCAAGGAGCTGGAAAAAGGAGACTTTCTGCGCAGGGAGTACACCCTCAGCCGCAGCAAAAAGGCTCCCGGCCGTTCCATGGTGGTTTTCCGACCGACGGAAAAGGCCCTTAAGCTACTGCCCCCACAGGAAGTAAAATCAAAAACCCAGGAGGACTGGTCGACAGCCCGGAGCAAACTGTTATCCCTGGTTGATAATATGAAGAACCTAAACCCCCAAAAAATCAAGGAAGAACTCTTAGAGGAAATGTCCCGGATCGAGCTGCCGGTGGTGTTCAGTGCCTATACCATCGCCCTTTTAATCACCCATATACACGAAATTAACTCCCGGGGCATGGCGGCACTGAAGCACATCCTCGAACTGGCCCCCAAGCCCGAGCTGGTCTTAAGCCTGTTTGCCGGCTCGGCAATCGGAACCATGCTCAAGAGCATGAAAGATACGGTTAACAGCAAAATCCTTTCCTGCATCCGCCGCTTTGAAGATCATATTTCCGAATGCGACAACCAGGAGCGCAGACTCCTGGCCAGCTTTTTAACAGAAGCCCTGCAACGTTCACGGTAGTTTTTTTAAAATGTTTTTGGGTCTTTTTGGCCTGTTAGGTTTCTTGGGGAATTTTTTGACGAAAGAGAGGGAATCTTATGTATATTGATGTGCACCTCAGGATATTTCCTTTGGGTAGTGTCTTTCGCGACGGGGGACGACCACCGCCGGGCAGTTTTGCGATATTCTCCCCCAGCCAGTAAATGCAAGCGGTCATATAAAAAACTTACAGGAGGTTGCTGTTTATGCATTCCGGGACTACCAAACTGGGACGGGCTAAAAATTTCCTTGCCGCGCACCTTTCTCAAAACGTTCTGGCCTACGTGAGTAAAAACCCGGAAACGAATTTTCCGCATCTCTTAAAGCTGGTGAAGTTACTGGCCATTCAAGAACGGCACAAGCGTCAGGTGGAAACGGTAGCCGCCGCCTACCGGGAAAACCCGGCCATCCGGGAGTACGTCAACAGGCTGGCCAGAAATCTCCATCCCAACGTGCGTAACCGCCTGGCGTATAACTGGTTTATGAACGCCATGATCTTCGGCATTCCCCGCCAGAGGAGCCTGTCCGCCGAGCTGGGGGTGAACATTCCCAACTTCATCCTGGTGGACCCCACCAGTGCCTGCAACCTGACCTGTGAAGGCTGCTGGGCGGGCAAATATTCCCCCAGGAAATTAAGCCCGGAAAGGCTGGACCGCCTTTTCAACGAAGCCAAGGAACTGGGCATTTACTGGATTGTTTTTTCCGGCGGCGAACCACTGGTTTACCCGCACCTGTTCGACCTGATGGCCAAGCACCGCGATATGGCCTTTATGGCCTATACCAACGGTACGCTGATTGATGAAAAGATGGCCGATAAAATCATCGAGGTGGGCAACTTCTCCCCGGCCATCAGCCTGGAAGGGTGGCGGGAACGCACCGACGCCCGGCGGGGTCCGGGAACCTTTGACAGGGTTATGCGGGCCATGGACCTGCTCAGGGAACGGGGTGCGGCATTCGGCGTTTCCATCACCATCACCAGGGAAAACGTTATGGAAGTCACCGGCGATGAATTTATTGATTTCCTTATTGAAAAAGGGGTTTTATACGGCTGGACATTCCATTATATCCCCATCGGCCGCAATCCCGACATAAACCTGATGGTCACCCCGGAACAGAGGGCCTATCTGGCCGAGCGCATACCATACATCCGCACCCATAAGCCCATTATGATTGCGGATTTCTGGAACGATGGTGAACTGGTAGAAGGGTGCATTGCCGGAGGGCGTCGCTATTTCCATATCAATGCCGCCGGGGAAGTGGAACCCTGTGCCTTTGTTCATTTTGCCGTGGACAACATTAACGAAAAAAGCCTGCTGGAAGTCCTGCGCTCACCCCTGTTTGCCGCTTACCAGAAGCGCCAGCCCTTTCACGACAACCTGCTCCGGCCCTGTCCAATTATAGACGTACCCCGGGCCCTCAGGGAGATAGTAAAGGAATCGGGCGCCCATCCCACCCACGAAGGGGCGGAAACAGTGCTGCAGGGCATAATTGCCGCCCACCTGGATGAGCGCTCCCGGGAATGGGGCCGGGTGGCCGACAGAATCTGGGCAGAACGCCAGCAGTTGAAAAAAGCCCGGGAGCTCTCTTAGCAGGTAAACTCGAAAGGCCGGCCAATGCCGGCCTTCTCAGCTTCTAGACAAAGTATTTATAGGATGTGCCCTGGTTTTAGTCGTCGCTCCCGGTCGTATCGCTGGCCGGGCCCAAAAGGCCCCGGCTCCGGTCTTCGGCGGGTACCGGCCACATTCACACCTCCTGTGTTCAGGTGGCCTCCGCGGACATCCTGTCCGCGGCACGGGCCTGGCCCGGCGGCGCTCACTCCAGGTCGCTCCTCCTTTAAAACCAGGGCACATAAAGAGTTTGTCCTCAGCTTGGGGCCGGCTAATGCCGGCCTTCTTTAACCCGCTGGTCGTGGTGAAAGGAGAGCGGGCTTTCTTTCAGGCCACCAGCCCGCTCTCTCTCTCACCTTCATCGGAATCGAAGGACAGGGCACGGCGGGGACAGGCGGCCACACAGGTACCGCATTTCAGACAATCATTGTCCCCCACAAGACCTTTCAGCCGGTACTCATAGGGCTTCAGCTGCATCGGACACGCCCGGGCACAGGCCCGGCACCCGGTGCAGGCCCGGCTGATGAAAAGGGGAGTCTTGCCCCCGGAAAGCCAGTGAGCCAGCGTACCCATGGGGCAGATGTGACACCAGACCCGGGGATGGATAACCAGCCCCAGAATGATTCCCACCAGGGTCGTAACGGTGAGCAGCCGTACCAGGGCCAGTCCCATAGCCGCCAGATCACCCCGGGCAAGGTACCACTGGACGCCGATCATGGTAAATATTAAGAACAGCATAAATACCCGCACTTTCTGGCTGCGGAAAAAGGCAGGTATGGCTTTCCGCCGGGACAGCGGACGGATAAAAAGATCGAAAAAAGCACCACGGGGGCACATCCAGTCACACCAGGCACGCCCCCGGAAGATAGCCACCCCCACTGCCCCGGCCATGCACCCCAGGAGCAGGAACCCCAGCCAGGGGTAGAACCAGCCCAGGACGGCAACCAGGGGCAGGCCTGCCCAGGTTAAACCCTGTCTCAGTTTACGTTCTCTCAGCTTTTCTTTTAACACTGCAACTCCTCCTCTCTTAACTTAAAGTTAAATTACGGGGATGCGGCCGTCCCTGCGGGACAGCAGCAACCTCTGCCTATACACGTACCCCTAGGGGTATTCCATGTAAAATATTACTCCCCCTCTTTTGCAATGTCAATAGATATTTTTCCTGCCCTGCCCTTGACAAAATAAAAATTTAATAGTAAACTTAAAATACCGTACGGGGTATAGGGCTATGAAAGGGGACGCAAGATGGGGAAAGACCGGATTTACCGGCAGGAAGTGCAGGGAGATCTGCTGGCCCGCCTGAAACGCATTGAAGGCCAGGTACGGGGAGTATCCAGGATGATCCAGGAGCAGCGCAGCTGCGGTGAGGTGGTCATCCAGCTGGCGGCCATTAAGGCAGCCATCAGCCAGGTGGCCATGACCACCCTGGCCTGCCACCTGGCCGATGAACTTACGGAGGGTCTGGCGGAAGGCAAGGAACTCAAAGATATTATGGCCGATTTCATGCAGATCTTCCGCAAGTTTACCTGATGTTATAACCCTGCTTTCTGCCACCAGCACAGATACAGAACAGGAGCGTGATATTCATGGTTCAGGTGCATGTATCCGACGAAGCCAGGGATTATATCCTGCAGCAGACCGATACCATCACCCTGGTTATGGAACTCTGCGGCGGGTGAGGTGGCATGACCCTGGAGCCTGCCGTGTATGCAGGCCAGCCTCCTGATGTGGAAAGATTCCTCCGGACCGAAGCCAACGGCCTGAAGGTGTTTCTGCCCAAAAACGCCCGGGTTGCTCCGGAAGGGATCAGCATCGACATCACCGGGCAGGGTGCATGGCGCCGCCTGTCCATCCAGGGATTGCTCGGCTGAGCCGGGAAAAAATGAAAAAAAGAAACCCCTGCCGTCAGGCAGGGGTGTTTCTTTTTTAACGGGCGATATTGGCAATCAGCGGAATGATCAACAGGGCCACGATGTTCACGATCTTGATCATCGGGTTGATGGCCGGCCCCGCAGTATCTTTCAACGGGTCACCGACGGTGTCACCCGTTACCGCTGCAGCGTGGGCAGGAGTGCCCTTACCGCCGTACATACCTTCCTCAATGTACTTCTTGGCATTGTCCCAGGCACCGCCGCCGGCGGTCTGGAAGATGGCCAGGAAGAGACCGCTGATGATGGTACCCATCAGCATCCCGCCCAGGGCATCCCGGCCCAGGATCAGGCCCACAATGACGGGGGCCAGGACGGGAATCAGACCGGGCAGGATCATTTCCTTCAGCGCACGGCGGGTGACGATATCCACGCAGCGGCCGTACTCAGGCTTGGCCTTGCCTTCCATGAGGCCCTTAATTTCCCGGAACTGCCTCCGCACCTCGTTGACCACTTCGTAGGCCGCCCGGCCCACAGCACCAATGGCCAGGGAGGAGAACAGGTAGGGCAGGGCAGCGCCGATGAACAGGCCGGCCAGCACCCACGGGTTGTTGATGGAGAAGGTAAGCAGTTCTGCAGGAACGTAGTCCGCCAGGTGGTGGGTATAGTCGGCAAACAGAACAATCGCTGCCAGGCCGGCGGAACCGATGGCGTAACCCTTGGTCACCGCCTTGGTGGTGTTACCCACAGCATCCAGCGGGTCGGTGATGTTCCGGACCTCATCCGGCAGTTCGGCCATTTCGGCAATACCACCGGCGTTGTCGGTAATGGGCCCGTAAGAGTCAATGGCCACGATAATACCGGTCATGGAGAGCATGGCCATGGAAGCAATACCAATGGCATAGAGACCTCCCGCCCCGCCGCCACCGATCAGGTAGGAGACCAGAATACCGGCTACAATTACTATGGCGGGAAGGACGCTGGACTCCATGGCCACCGAAATACCGGTGATGATGTTGGTAGCGTGGCCGGACTGGGATGCTTCAGCGATGGATTTTACCGGGCGGAAATTCTTGGACGTATAGTAGTCGGTAATATACACAATGGCCACGGTAACCACAATACCGATAAGGGCCGGCCAGAAGTAAGTGGAGTTGCCCAGAACGGACGTGGTCACAAACCAGAAACCAATCAGGGACAGGATGGCGGAAGCCCAGAGCCCCTTGTAGAGAGCACCCATAATATTGGTGCTCTGGTCACCCATCCGTACAAAGAAAGTACCGATAATGGAGGCAATGATTGCTACAGCACCTAAAACCATGGGATAGATGACATACTGGGGCTGGTTGTCGAAAAGCAGGAATCCCAGAAGCATGGCCCCTACGGCGGTGACGGCATAGGTCTCGAAGAGGTCGGCCGCCATACCGGCGCAGTCACCCACGTTGTCACCCACGTTGTCGGCAATAACCGCCGGGTTCCGGGGGTCGTCTTCGGGAATGCCGGCTTCCACCTTACCCACCAGGTCAGCGCCCACGTCGGCACTCTTGGTATAAATACCGCCGCCCAGACGGGCGAACACACTGATCAGCGAACCGCCAAAGCCCAGACCCACCAGGGCCACCGGGTCTCTAAAAATGACGTACATGGCCGAAACACCCAGCAGGGCCAGGCTCACGCACATCATCCCCGTCACGGCACCACCCTTGAAAGCTACCTGCAGGGCGTGGTTGATGCCGGACTTGGCCGCTTCAGCCACACGGGTATTGCCCCGGGTGGTCACGTACATGCCGATATAACCGCAAAGGCCGGAGAAAACGGCTCCGATGATAAAGCCAATTGCCGTCCAGTAGTTAAGACCGAACAGGATGATCAGGGCCACGACAATACCCACCAGGGCTATGGTCTTGTACTGCCGGTTGAGGTAAGCCATAGCCCCTTCCTGGATGGCCGCCGAAATTTCCTGCATGCGCTGGGAACCAGCTGGACGACTAAGTACCCATGAGGCCAGATAACCTGCAAACAGGATACCGATAATGGCAGCCACCAACCCGGAATAGGTCACCCACGACTGTTCCAAGAATATTCCCCCCCATGGTTAATTTTTTAGATGACCGCTGAAAAAATACCCAACCTCCCTCTCCCGGATCACCTCCCCCTTCCCGTGACAGGTGCCTTCTCCACCTTTTTCTACTTTTTCTGGCCGGTGGCCGGCAACCTGTCAGAATAAGACAATGGGCTTATGTCCATAAGCCCAAAACCAGTGACGTAATGGCAAACAGCACAGCCATTATTGTTGTCAGCTTACTCAAAAATTCATCCAGACCTTTCTTTTTACCAAACAAAACCTCCGCTCCCCCGGCAATGGCACCGGAGAGCCCGGCACTTCTTCCCGACTGCAGGAGTACCGTAGCAATAAGACCGAAGCACAGGAGTACATGAATGGCTATTAAAACGCCCTTGAGCACCTGCTGGCACCTCCTCTTCCATTCGCTGTTATTATAGCACACATCATTAATAATTGACAATTATACAGGGGTGATATTTGCGCAAGAGAAGGCTTTCAGGGCGTTACGACCGGGGTAAATGGCCGTATCTCCCAGCTCTTCCTCTATGCGCAGCAACTGGTTGTATTTGGCCACCCGGTCGGTACGGGAGGGCGCTCCTGTTTTAATCAGTCCAGTGCCGGCAGCCACCACCAGGTCGGCAATGAAGGTGTCTTCCGTCTCCCCGGAACGGTGGCTGACCACCGCGGTGAAGCCGGCCTGGCGGGCCATTTCAATGGCTTCCAGGGTTTCGGTGAGGGTGCCGATCTGGTTCACCTTGATCAGGATGGAATTGCTGGCCCGCAGCTGGATACCCTTCCTCAGCCGCTCCGTATTGGTCACATAAAGGTCGTCCCCCACCAGCTGTACCCTGTCACCCAGGCGGGCGGTAAGCTTTACCCAGTTTTCCCAGTCATCCTCGGCCAGGCCGTCCTCAATGGAGAAAATGGGATAGCGCTCCACCAGCGCGGCATAGTAATCGATTAAGCCTTCCGCCGTAAACTCTTTTCCTTCCAGCACATAGCGGCCGTCTTTGAAGAACTCGGTAGCCGCAGCATCAATGGCCAGGGCCACGTCCTCACCGGGCCGGTAACCCGCAGCCTCGATGGCTTCTATAATTACCGCGCAGGCCTCCTCGTTGGAATCCAGGCTGGGAGCAAAACCACCTTCGTCACCCACAGCGGTATTCAACCCTTTTTTCTTAAGCACCTTTTTCAGATTATGGAAAACCTCGGCCCCCATCCGCAGGGCTTCAGCAAAGGTGGGAGCTCCTACAGGCATAATCATGAATTCCTGGATATCCACATTGTTATCGGCGTGCTTGCCGCCGTTCAAAATATTCATCATCGGCACCGGCATCCGCCGGGCATTGACTCCGCCGAGATATTGATAGAGGGGCAGTCCCACCGCCTGGGCCGCCGCCCTGGCCGTGGCCAGAGAAACCCCGAGGATGGCATTGGCGCCCAGCCTGCTCTTATTGGGAGTACCATCCAGTTCAATAAGCGTTTTATCCAGCATTACCTGCTCCAGGGCATCAAAACCGATTATCTCAGGAGCAATTTTTTCAATTACATTTTGTACCGCCTTTTGCACGCCCTTACCCAGGTAGCGGGACGGATCGCCATCCCTCAGTTCCACTGCTTCATGGGCACCGGTGGAAGCTCCGGAGGGAACGGCCGCCCGGCCCAGGGCGCCGCCTTCCAGCAGCACGTCCACTTCAACGGTGGGATTACCCCGGGAATCGAGAATCTCCCTGGCATAGACATCAACTATGGTGGTACTCATGCTTTTTCCTCCCCAGAACTTTTTCCTTAAAATGGCCATGGTACAGTGTACAGATTCCTACAGCCGTATATTGCCCATTTTAGCGTTCCAAAATCAGAGAAGTGCCGGTCATTTCCGGAGGCACGGGAACTCCCATCAGGTCCAGCATGGTCGGCGCAATATCAGCCAGGATGCCCTCCGGGCGCAGTTTTATCCGCCCCGAATCAGCCCCGATAAGAATAAAGGGAGCCCGGCTGGTAGTGTGAGCAGTATGGGGATGCCCGCTGTGGGGGTCCAGCATTTCATCGGCATTGCCGTGGTCGGCGGTAATTATCACCGTCCCCCCTTTTTCCTGAACAGCTTTCACCACCTTTCCCACACACCGGTCCACAGTTTCGATGGCCTTAATTGCCGCGTCCATATCCCCGGTATGGCCCACCATATCGGCGTTGGCGTAGTTCATAATAATGACCTGGTATTTGCCGCTGGCCAGCTGTTCCAGGAAGGCTTCGGTAACCTCCGGAGCGCTCATTTCCGGCTTCTGATCGTAGGTAGCCACTTTAGGTGAGGGGATCAGCAGACGGTCCTCACCGGGGTAAGGGGTTTCCACCCCCCCGTTGAAGAAGAAGGTTACATGGGCGTACTTTTCCGTTTCGGCCAGGCGCAGCTGCCTGAGCCCCAGACGGCTGATAACTTCTCCCAGGGTGTTGGTCGGATGGTGCGGCTCAAAGGCCACCGGGACATTAATGGTCTTATCGTAAAGGGTCATGCAGGTAAAGTGCACCCGCGGCCGGTTCGCCGGACGCTCAAAGCCGGTAAAATCTTCGTCCACAAAAGCCCGGGTGATCTGCCTGGCCCGGTCGGGGCGGAAATTGTAAAAGATCACCGCATCACCACTTTCCACCAGCGCCACGGGGGCACCTGCCCTGGTAATTACCGTGGGCTGTACAAACTCATCGGTCTCCCCCCGCCGGTACGACTCTTCCAGAGCCTCCATGGCGGAAGAAGCTGTAAGTCCCTTCCCCAGAACCATGGCTTCATAGGCCCTCCGGGTACGGTCCCAGCGGCGGTCCCGGTCCATGGCGTAGTAGCGTCCCATGACCGTGGCAATGATTCCCGTACCCAGCTCCCGGCATTTTTCTTCCAGCTGCTGGATATATTCCCCGGCATTATCGGGGGGGACGTCCCGGCCGTCCAGGAAACAGTGTATGTAAACTTTTGACAAATTATGCCTCCTGGCCAGTTCCAGCAGGGCAAAAAGATGGCTGATATGACTGTGCACACCGCCGTCGGACAACAGCCCCATCAGGTGCAGCGCCCCGCCGGTGGCCTGCACGTGCTCCACCGCTGCCACAAGGGCCTTATTGGTAAAAAAGCTGCCGTCCCTGATGGCCCTGGTTATACGGGTCAGCTCCTGATAAACAATACGCCCCGCTCCGATGTTGAGGTGCCCTACCTCCGAGTTACCCATCTGGCCATCGGGCAGGCCCACATCCTCACCCGAAGTTCCCAGGGTGGTATGGGGGTAGGTGGCCCAAAAGTGGTCCATATGGGGTGTTCTGGCCCGGGCAATGGCATTTCCCTCTTCTTCAGCTCTCAGGCCCCAGCCATCCAGGATAACCAGGACCATGGGAATATTCTTTATTTCCATGGAAAACCTCCTGATAACAGGTCATCATTCCGCCTCTTACTGCAGTGCCGCCCGGACAATGGCAGCAAAACTTTCCACCTTCAGGCTGGCACCACCTACCAGGGCGCCGTCGATATCGGGCTGCCCCAGAAGTTCGGCGGCGTTATCGGGCTTAACGCTTCCGCCGTACTGGATACGCACCTGCCGGGCCGCTTCCTGACCCCCCATCTCAGCCAGCAGGGAGCGGATAAAAGCATTTACCTGCTGGGCGTCTTCAGGGGAAGCCGTGCGCCCGGTGCCGATGGCCCACACCGGTTCATAGGCCACCACCAGGCCGGCCAGTTCAGCTGCGGAAAGACCGGCCAGCGAGCGGCGGACCTGTTCCCCCACAACCTTTTCCGTATTTCCCGCTTCCCTATCTTTCAGGTGTTCTCCCACACAAACGATGGGGGTCAAACCGTGTTTAAGGGCCAGCTTTACTTTGGCGTTAATCATTTCATCACTCTCACCAAAATATTGCCGGCGTTCCGAGTGGCCCAGGATCACGTAACGGCACCCGATTTCCTTCAGCATGACCGGGGAAACTTCTCCCGTATATGCCCCTTCCTCGGCCTGGTACATATTCTGGGCCCCCAGGGCCATACCCGTTCCCTGCAGCTCCCGGGCCACGGCATAAAGGGCGGTAAACGGGGGACAAACGGCCACTTCCACCCCCTGGATACCGGCCAGGGCTTCCTTGAGTCCCCGCACAAATTCCACCGCTTCGGTGACCGTTTTATACATTTTCCAGTTACCCGCCAGAAGGGGTATCCGCATGGCTACCTCTCCCTCACTTCTTATCCATCAGAACAGCCACTCCGGGCAGGGTCTTTCCTTCCAGAAACTCCAGGGAAGCCCCGCCACCGGTGGAGACGTGGGACATCCTGCCGGCTACACCCGCCTTCTCCACCGCTGCTGCCGTATCTCCACCGCCCACGATGGTGGTGGCTTTGCTTTCGGCCAGCGCCCTGGCCAGCTCGAAGGTGCCTGCCGCAAAGGGAGCCATCTCAAAGACCCCCATGGGCCCGTTCCAGATAACGGTACCGGCGTCGCGCACCTCGGCAACGTAATTCTTTACCGTTTCCGGCCCGATATCCAGAGCCATCCAGTCCTCCGGCACAGCATCCACCGGCACCACTTTGGGTTCCGCATCCGGCTGGGCCGCCCTGGCAACCACCAGGTCCACGGGTAAAAGCAATTTTACCCCCGCCTTTTGTGCCCGGTTTATAAAATCCCCGGCCAGAGCTACCTTATCCGTCTCCACCAGGGATTTGCCCAGGGCCAGACCGCGGGCAGCCAGGAAGGTATTGGCCATACCCCCGCCGATGAGCAGGGTGTTTACCTTGCCCAGGAGGTTTTCAATCACGCCAATTTTATCAGAAACCTTGGCTCCTCCCAGAATGGCCACAAAGGGCCGGCCGGGATTGGACAGGGCCTGGCCGAGCATGTTTATTTCCTTTTCCATCAGAAAGCCGGCGGCAGCGGGTAAAAAGTGGGCCACCCCTTCCGTGGATGCATGAGCCCGGTGGGCAGTGCCAAAGGCATCATTCACATAAACATCGGCCAGCTCGGCCAGCTGACGGGCAAACTTCTCCTCGTTTTTTTCCTCCCCGGGATGAAAACGCACATTTTCCAGCAGTATCACATCGCCGGGCTGCATCTCCTGCACGGCCCGCCTGGGCTCATCCCCTATGCAATCATCCACCTTAACCACCGGCCTGCCCAGCAATTCGGAAAGGCGCCGGGCCACCGGGTCCAGGCGGTAGCGTTCATCTACCTTCCCCTTGGGCCGTCCCAGATGGGAGACCAGGATTACCCTGGCCTGTTTTTCCAGCAGGTACTGGATGGTTGGCAGTGCCGCCCGGATCCGGGTATCATCGGCAACATTACCTTCCCCGTCCAGAGGGACATTAAAATCCACCCTCACCAGTACCCGCTTACCGGTTACCTCCAGATCCCGGATGGTTTTGAGCACACATATACCTCCCTGATAATGAAATATTACATCATATAAACCGGGTCCCTTTCTTTTTGACAAAGTCCTCAGGACCGCCGCCCCAAGGCTAACCTGCCCATGACCTGTTCCGGCGGGCACCCCGCCAGGGCCCGCCGGAAACACCTGCCTTTACAGGATATTCTTTGACATGTTTTTTTAAAATCCTTTCCGGGCCATGTACAAAATCAGGTCCAGGATACGGTTGGAATAGCCCCATTCATTATCGTACCAGGCCACCACTTTAACCATATCCTCGCCAATGACCATGGTGGAAGGACCGTCTATAATAGCCGAGTGGGGATCTCCACAGTAATCCACCGACACCAGGGGCAGGTCGCTGTAGGCCAGGATGCCCCTCAGCTTACCCTCGGAAGCGTCCTTCAGGGCTTCGTTGACCTCCTGAACCGTAACCGGCCGGCTCAACTGGGCCACGAAATCCACCACGCTGACATTGGGAGTGGGCACCCGCATGGCCATACCGTTCAACTTGCCTTTTAATTGCGGGAGCACCAGTTCCACTGCCCGGGCCGCCCCGGTGGTGGTGGGAATAATGCTCATGTTCGCGGCCCGGCCCCGGCGCAGGTCCCGGTGAGGCATGTCCAGGATCTGCTGGTCGTTGGTATAGGCATGGACGGTGGTCATGAGGCCCTTGACTATACCAAATTGTTCGTCCAGCACTTTGGCCACCGGCGCCAGGCAGTTGGTGGTACAGGAAGCGTTGGAAATTACGTGATGCACTGCAGGATCATAAAGTTCCTCGTTAACCCCCATAACTACTGTCAGGACGTTTCCTTTGGCCGGAGCGCTGATGACCACTTTCCGGGCTCCGCTGGATAGATGCACTGCAGCGTCTTCCGCTGTTTTAAACTTGCCGGTGGATTCCACCACCACGTCCACTCCCAGTTCTCCCCAGGGAATGCGGGCGGGATCCGCCTCGGCCAGGACCGCAATCTCGGAACCGTTTATGATCAGAGAACGTTCACCAGCCTGCACATCCGCATCCAGACGGCCGTGAACTGAATCGTATTTTAAAGCGTGGGCAAGAGTACGAGCGTAGTTCTCATTTACCTGGAGCCGCCGGGACTTGTGGTTTACGGCCACCACCTGGATATCGGGATAGCGGAGCGCTGCCCGCAGCACATTTCTCCCTATACGGCCGAAACCATTAATCCCTACCCTTACCGTCATTATTCCCTCTCGCTCCTTTCATTAGTATACATTACTTAATAAAATTTATTTGAATTATGACATTCTTATTCGTCATCCAGTTAAATAGTTCCTCTTTTTGGGGATAAATAAGATAAAAAAATTGGGTACCGGTTGGAACTACCGGTACCCTGATTAATCCCCCGCCCCGGGTTTAATAACGCTTTCTCTGCTGCACCGACGGAATGCCCAGTTCGCTCCGGTACTTGGCCACGGTCCGCCGGGAAATGTGAATGCCTTCTTTTGATAAAATTTCCGCAATCTTCTGGTCATTTAACGGCTCCCTGGGATCTTCAGCCGCCACAATTTCCTGAAGCATTTTTTTAATGCTCTCGGCAGAAGTCCCGTTTCCCCCACCGTTATTTACCCCCGAGGGGAAGAAATACTTCATCTCAAATACTCCCTGCGGGGTCTGGATATATTTGTTGGAAGTAGCCCGGCTTACTGTAGATTCGTGCAGGCCAACCATGTCAGCCACCTGTTTTAAATTAAGGGGTTTTAAATATTTCACCCCGTGGTCCAGAAAATCCCGCTGCAACTGGACCAGACAACTGGTCACCTTATAAAGGGTCAGGCGCCGCTGCTCTATGCTGCGGATCAGCCAGGCCGCAGCATTAAGCTTGCTCTCCACAAAGCGGCGGGTGCGGGAATCCTGGTTTTCCTGCTGAAGCACCGCACGGTAGGTGGGATTAATGGTCAGGCGGGGCACGGATACATCATTGATCAGGATGATATAATCATCCCCCACCTTTTCCACTACTATATCCGGTACCACATAACGCACTTCGTAGGGGGTGGAAAAATTACGACCTGGCTTCGGGTCCAGGGTTTTTAAAATATCGGCCACCCGCTGGATTTCCCGCACATGAACATTGAACTGCTGGGCCAGGCGGTTAAACTTACCCCTGGCCAGGTCCACCAGGTGGTAGCGGATAATCTTTTCCAACAACCCATCTTTAATACCTAGCTGGTTAAGCTGGATGAGCAGACATTCCTGGAGAGTCCGGGCCCCTACCCCTGGCGGGTCAAAGGTCTGGATTAATTTCAGCGCTTCTTCCACGGCCTGGGGAGATACGGCCAGCTGCCTGGCAGCCTCCTCCACACTTACCCGCAGGTACCCGTGCTCGTCCAGATTACCAATCAAATATTCACCGATAGCCCTGGTGTCAGGGCTGCACTTGCTCAAGTACAGCTGGAACATCAGGTGTTCCATCAGGGTGGGCGCCTGGGAAAGGAAACTTTCATAATTGTGGGCGGGTGGCTCGGGATCCCGTTCCGCCCGCGGAAAACCTAAATCGCTGGAATCCTGAAAATATTCCTCCCAATCCAGGTCGTATTCCCTGTCCGGTTCCCCCTGCTCGTGCTCCCACTCAAATTCACCTTCATCCTCCCCGGCACCGCTTTCCTCCTGCAGTTCCAAAAGAGGGTTCTCCTGCAGTTGCTGCTCTATATACAGGGAAAGCTCCAGGGAGGATAGCTGCAACACGGTTATGGCCTGACGCAGCTCGGGAGTCATGATTAACTTTTGCGTTTGTTCCAGGTTGAGCCCGTAACCCAGGCGCATAGGGCCTCACTCCTCCAAAGCTCCGCCATAAGTAACGTTAATTATAAACGAAAGAATAGCTAATTCTCTAAAGAATAAATATTGTCTAATTCTATAGCGGCGCAGTTTTCTCCTGCTGCCGGGGTTAAGCGGCCCCAGCTTTATTCTTCACCACGCCGGAGCCTGTTGGCAATTTCATCCAGCCTGCGCAGGCGGTGATTTACCCCCGATTTTCCCAGCCGGGGCTCGAGAACTTCCCCCAGCTCCCTCAGGCTCGCGTCGGGATAGCGCAGGCGGGCCTCAGCTACCTGCCGCAGGGATGGCGGGAGTTTCTCCAGCCCCATGGTGGCAGCTATGTAACGGATATTTTCCACCTGACGCAGGGCTGCATCCACTACCTTGTTCAGATTGGCTGTTTCACAGTTTACCAGCCGGTTAACCTGGTTGCGCATATCTTTATATATGCGGACGTTTTCAAAATCTAAAAGAGCCGTATGGGCTCCCATAATATTCAACAGGGATACAATCTGCTCGCTATCCTTTAAATACACCACATGCCAGTTTTTACGCGTGCTCACTTTTGCCTCCAGGCCGAATTCCTCCATCAGCCGGCCCAGACCCCGGGCATGTTCGGCACTGCCCGTGATGATTTCCAGGTGGTAAGTTCCCTCGGGACTGTTCACGGAACCGCCCCCCAGGAAAGCCCCCCGCAGGTACGCCCGGCGGCAGCACTCCCGCCGCACCAGCTCCCCGGGTACCCCGGCAGTCAGGCGGCCCCGCTCATCGATCATGCCCAGCTGGCGTAAAATCCGGGCCATCCCATCCGGTGGAGAAATCCGCACCTGGTAAAGGTTTTTCTTCCGCAGCCGGTTTTTCCGCTTGATCAGGACTTTAGTCTGTACACCAAAGAGCTCCTTGAAAAGGGAAAAAATTTTACGGGCTACCGCCGCACTTCCGGTGCCAACGGTCAGGGTGGCTTCCGAACCCGGCCCCAGGAACAGGCTGCCGTCCATTTTAACCAGGGCAGCCAGCTCGGCCAGCCGGCAGCATTTCTCCTTCCCCACCACCCTTGCCAGCTCCTCTTTGGTAAGGGCAGAAAAGGACATTAATAATCACCTTACGAATATTATACCACACCGGGCAGGAATTTTAGCGCCCGTTCTCAATAGCGCCTACCGCCTGCGGCAACCGGACCGGGTGGATAATAATAATATTTCAGCAGTTCCGTGATAAACTTCTGCATATTGTAGCTCCCCATCACACGCACCCTTTTCAGGGTATAGGGATCATCACCGGGGCGGGCCAGCCCCTGGACTGTAGTCACAGCCGCCCGGTAGCCGCTTTCTTTCACCAGCCTGGCCAGTTTCAGGTTGTACCTGCCGTAAGGATAGCTGAAAACTTCCACCGGTCGACCCAGCCCCGCTTCCAGGATGGCCTTGCTTTCCCTGATCTGGCGGCGGGCTTCCTCCAGGGGGAGGTCCGTCAGCCGGGGGTGATCCAGGGTATGGGCACCGATGGTGATGCCGTAAGCGGCCATTTCCCTCAGCTCCCGCCAGCCGGCCATCCTGTTTACCGGCTGAACCCTGGCATCAAAGACATTGGTTTTACCCACGGTGCCGGCCACTACAAAAATGGTGGCCGTGAAGCCGTGCCTTTTTAAAATTGGAAAAGCATAGGTGTAATTATCCAGGTAGCCATCATCAAAAGTTATAACTACCGGCCGGGACGGTAGGGGTTTTCCCTTCTGGAAGTGATCCACCACGTCAACAAGGGAAACAGTATGAAAACCATGAGCCGCCAGGTATTCCATCTGCCGGGCAAACTTATACGGAGGTACCCGCAGCCCCAGCCCTCCTGCCCGGGGATCGGGGTTTATCTTGTGATACATTAAAATGGGTATCCCTCGTTGCTGGAATTCAGGTGATGGAAAAGGAGGGTTCACGCTCTGGGCCTGAGCCAGGCAATCGGCAGCATAACGGGTGCCGCCCAGAACCATTAGAAAAAGCAGGGGAAGCGAAAAAATGGCAATTAAAATTCTGATCTTCATCCAATCCTCCTGGTTAAGCTTCGCTGTAAGAAATAGCCCCGGCAGGCCCTTCCAGCCTGTACAGCTCAGGGTTTAATAAGATCTTAACACCGCGTTCCTGCCCCGGCAACTGTTATTTCGACAAAAAAACCCGCTTTCAGCGGAATAGGGCCGGCCTCGCCTACAGGTACCCTGAACGGAAGTTACTGCTCGTGGAAGATAGCCGGAAAGGTTCCCCTGCTTTACGCTCCCGCAGGGCCAGCTCCAGGATCAGCCGGGCCAGCTTGCCGGGATGATGGCGAACCACGCTGCTTTCCTGAACCAGATCGCCCTCTATAACCTCCACTCCCATCTGCCGCAGTTTTTCCGTATCCGCCACCACCGGCACGGCACCCTCCCGGCGGTAACGCACCTTCAACCGCGCCGGTATGCTGCCGCGGTTAACCACCACGTAATCCACAATGGGACCGGCGTGGGAAAAGATGGCCTTGAGATGGTCGCTGGCAGTGTAACCATCGGTTTCCCCCGGCTGGGTCATCACGTTACAAACGTAGACCCGTACCGCCCTGGTGCGGGCAATGGCTTCGGAAATCCCCCGCACCAGCAGGTTGGGCAGGATGCTGGTATAAAGGCTTCCCGGGCCCAGCACCACCGCGTCCGCCCGGGCAATGGCCTGCAGGGCTTCGGGCAGGGGGTAGCAATCACCCGGTACCAGGAAAACCCGCTTGATGGGTTTCCTGCACCGGGGAATGGAGGATTCCCCGTAAACCAGCGTACCGTCGGACAATTCCGCCCCCAGGACCACGTTCTGCAGGGTAACGGGCAGGACCTGCCCCCTGACGGCCAGGACCTTGCTCAGGGCCTGCACGGCTTCCTGAAACCCACCGGCCATATGATTCAACGCGGCCAGGAGGAGGTTGCCCAGATTGTGGCCGGCCAGGTCGCCACTTTTAAAGCGGTACTGCAGCAGGTCTTCCATCAGCGATTCTTTATCGGCCAGGGCCACCAGGCAGTTACGGATGTCCCCGGGAGGAAGCATACCCAGCTCTCCCCGCAGCCGCCCCGAGCTTCCTCCGTCATCAGCCACGGTGACAATGGCGGTAATATTGCTGGTATATTCTTTCAGGCCCTTCAGCAGTACGGACAAACCCGTACCGCCGCCTATCACCACAATGCGGGGACCCCGGCGCAGGTTCTGGCGGGTATGGATTATCTCCGCCAGGCGCGTGCATTCTTCGGGTGTCAGGACATCCACCACCGACTTGAAGGCCCGGTAACTGCCGTAATAAAGAGCTGCCAGCCCCAGCAGGAGGAGAAGGGACCCCACCATCCAGAGATGCTCCGGGGCGAAAAGTTCCTCCACCCGGATTAACAGTACCGCCCGGCGTTCCACTGGAACAGACTGGACCAGAAGGCCGGTGCCGGACACAGCCAGCAGCAGGCCGGCAAAGGCCAGAACCAGCCAGCGCTTAACATGCATTCCCGGGTAAAGCCACTTGAACAAATTTATCATTTCAACTCCCTGCCTTAACGGGGAAGATCCCGGTGCCGCACGGCAACCCGGTAACCCTGCTCCGCCAGGTGAGCCCCCAGGCTGTTGGCCAGGGTTACGCTGCGGTGCTGGCCACCGGTGCAGCCAATAGCAATGGTGAGGGTAGTTTTCCCTTCCCGGATATAATGGGGAAGGAGAAAATCAATGAATTGATAGAACCGGTTCAGGAAATCCTGGCTTACCGGGGCGCACAGGATATAATCCCTTACAGCCGGGTCGTTTCCGGTCAGCGGGCGCAGAGCCGGGTCGTAATGGGGATTGGGTAAAAACCTCACGTCAAAAACCAGGTCGCTGTCCAGGGGTATGCCGTATTTATACCCGAAGGAAATAATTGTAATGCGCAGGGGAGCCCCGGTGTTGTCTCCAAATAGACTGACCAGTTCCTCTTTTAGCTGCTGGGGAGTCATATCCGAAGTGTCAATTATCTTGTGAGCCCGCCCCCGTAATTCCCGCAGCCGCTCCCTTTCCTGGCGTATACTCTGCAGCACTTCCCCGTCCACGCTCAGGGGATGGCTGCGGCGGGATTCCTTATACCGGCGAACCAGGGTGGCGTCAGAGGTTTCCAGGAACAGGATTTCGTAACGCAGGCCCTCCTGTTCCAGATCATTTAGAACTTCAAAAAGGGCATCAAAAAATTCTCCACCCCGGATATCCACTACTACAGCTATTTTATTAATTCCCCGGGAAGACTGTGAACAAAGTTCCAGAAATTTGGGGATAAGCCGGGGAGGCAGATTGTCCACACAAAAAAAACCTAAATCCTCCAGAATCCTTAAGGCCTGGGTTTTTCCGGCCCCGGAAAGGCCGGTCACAATTACCAGCCGCATAATGATCACCACTCATTGCCCGGCGTTACCCCTCACTCCTCCGCCAGGCGGGCCTTGAGGGTATCGATCACCCTGACCGGGCCGGGATCCACGCCGTAAAGCATGGCCAGGTATACACTGGCGTAATCCCCAATATACACCAGGGAGTACAGGCGGGCCAGGGCACCGCTCCCCCGGGCCATTATTTCGACAACACCGGCCACCGCACCTTCCATAATCTCACGGGTAATGGCAAAACGCTTCTGCACCCGCGGGTGATCGTGGGGATCCCGCAGGATAACCACATAAAGCCGGCGCAGGAGCTCACCGGGAAACTCAAACCCGACCAGCTCGTTATGGTTCAGCTCCGGAAATACATTCCAGTAGGCCGGTGCTTTGGCATTTTCATTAATCTGCCCCTTCCAGCGCTGGGCCACCACTTCCGTGGTCCCGCTGGAACCCCAGATTACGGGAATGCGGTTGTAAAAACCGGCCGCCAGCATCTTGGCCGGGTTGGAGTCCCGGGGAACTTCCGGCTTGAGCTCTTCCCGCATGGACTGCAGAAGGGACACGCACTCATGCACTTCCTGGCCCGGGTCCGGAAGCAGACCCATCCGGTAAAGCACGGCCAGGGTGGGAAGGAAAAGGTACCCCGTGGCCGAACGGGGGGCTATGCCGCCGGGGACGGTAATTACCGGCACACCGTCCTGCCTAGCCATCTCGCCCAGCCTGCCGCCGGTGGTCAGAACTACCAGCGCCGCCCCCTTCTCCCGGGCCCGGGCATAGGCGCTCAGGGTTTCCTCGGTATTGCCGGAATAGCTGACGGCAAAAACCAGGGTATGCGGCCCCACAAATTCAGGCAGCACATAGTCCCGGTTAACCACCACCGGGACGCCCAGACGCCGGGCGGCATACACCCGCAGGAAATCGCCCCCGATGGCCGAACCGCCGAGGCCGGTAACCACTATATGCTTGAACTGGCCTGCAGGGGGAAGCTGGGCAGCCATACCCAGTTCCCAGGCCCGGGCACACTGCTCGGGCAGTTCCCACAGAGCTTTGAGCATTCCCTTCGTGTCGGCAGCATACATGGCCTGAACATCATCCAGAACGGACAAGACAAACCCCTCCTCATGCGGAATTATTAACCCTCAAATCTGCGGCCTGATTTCCAGCACGTCTTCCACGTAAGCCCGCAGCACTTCCGCCACTCCCCAGGCCTGGGCTATACACCCCCGGGGAATAATGGGCTCATTACCGTCAAAGATTTCCGAAATGTAACCTACCCCGTGGTCCCGCAGCTGATCCCGGAAGGGGGCAAGAAAACGCGCCGCCTGCAGCCTGCTGGCCGGGGAATAGTGATGAACCCGCCGCCAGGCGGTAACAAAGGGTCCGATCAGCCAGCTCCAGACCGTACCCTGGTGATAGGCCCCATCCCGCTGCCACCGGTCACCCCCATAAACTCCCCGGTACCTGGGGTCGCCGGGGGATAAAGTGCGCAGGCCGTAGGTGGCGTACAGTTCCTGCCAGACACGGGTCATCGCCCTGCGCCCCCTTTCCGCATCAACCGCGGTAAAGGGGAGGCTTAAAGCAATAACCTGGTTGGGACGCAGGGAGGCATCCTTTCCGTCCTCACCGATCACATCATAGAAATAACCGCCGTCTTCATACCAGAATTCCCGCACAAAATTTCGCTCATGCTTTTCCAACAGTTCCTGATAAGGAAAAGTATCCCCGTAGAGGGCGGCCAGCTTCCGCAAAACGCACAGGGCATTGTACCAGAGGGCGTTAATTTCCACGGCCTTCCCGTGGCGGGGGGTAACCACCCACTGGTCCACCTTGGCATCCATCCAGGTCAGCTGCAGGTCCGGGGAACCCGCCGCCAGCAGCCCGTCCGCATCCACCCCGATGTTGAAGTGCGTCCCCTTGATGTAATGGTGGGCAATATCCCTGAGAACGGGGTAGAGCACCTTCCTGCCAAAGGTATGGTCCCGGGTATACTGAAGATATTTCCAGGCCGCCCAGAAAAACCACAGGGAGGCGTCCACCGTATTGTAAAGCGCTTCCCTGCCGTTATCGGCGAACACATTGGGCAGGAGCCCGTCCTTGCAGTAGCGGGAGTAGGTGAGCAGGATATCCCGGGCGTCGTCGTAACGCCGGGTGACCAGCGTCAAACCGGGAAGGGCAATCATGGCGTCCCTTCCCCAATCGTTAAACCAGTGGTAGCCGGCAATAATGCTCTTCCCGCCTGTGGACTGGCGGTGGACAATAAAGCTGTCCGCAGCCCGGAC
This sequence comes from Desulfofundulus thermocisternus DSM 10259, assembly GCF_000686645.1. Classification (NCBI taxonomy): domain Bacteria; kingdom Bacillati; phylum Bacillota; class Clostridia; order Eubacteriales; family Peptococcaceae; genus Desulfofundulus; species Desulfofundulus thermocisternus. The sequence continues at coordinate 13,059 of NZ_JMLG01000009.1, read as the reverse complement.
CAGATGGCGGGCCAGGATACCACGGCACCCGCTCCTCTTCACCAGTTCCTGCAGGCGCTTTATTTCCGCACCCAGGAGGGCCCGCCCGTCCAGGGTAAAAATATCTTCCAGGGTGGCCAGAAAGGTAATGTCCCTGATCTCTCCCGGTTTTAAAGAAATGGTGAAATCACCGGGTATGAAATGATCCTCCCTGGCATCCAGCCCCCGCTTTTGCTCCACCAGGTAAAACATATCGTAAAACCAGTCGTCGCGGCTGTTGAACTGGCCCTCACTGCACACCAGGCGCAGGACGGGGCACTGGGGAATGGATTTTACCGCCACCCCGTAAGGTATTTCTTCCTTGCGGAAATCAATCTGGCCCCGCCGGACGGTCCAGTGGAAATCCCGGCAGTTGACCAGGGGGACCAGCCTCAGGATAGCCGGCTCGGCTCCATTGATCAGCCGGTACAGGATAACGGTGCTGTTCTCTCCATAAATCATAAAGACCTGTTTCTGGAGGGTTATGTCACCAAAAGAATAAACAAAGGTGGGAAACGGGTTGAACAACACCTGCTGCAGGTGGATAAATCCAAATTCCGTTACCCCTCCCCCGGTATGGTTCGTAGCCAGGTTGTATGTCCGCCGGGGGGTTTCCAGCCGCTCATCCAGCTTGGCCAGAAAAAGGTAACGCCTTACCGGAGGGGTAAGGGAAGCCACGAGGAGGCCGTGGTACTTGCGCGTGTTAACCCCGATCAGGGTGGAGGAAGCATAACCACCGAGGCCGTTGGTCACCAGCCATTCTTTCTCAATGCCCCGCTCGAAGCTGCGCCATTCTCCTTTGCCGAAGCGCAACGCTCCCCTCTCCTTCCCGCAGCCAGTACTTCCTTCCGGAAGATAAATATTCCGGCAATACGATAATAGAATAATCCCCCGGTAGCACCCTTTATACCACCCCGGACCGGAAAATCCCCCCACTTTTCTGCAGGGCCAGGGCTACCGCCCCCATTAAACCCGAACGCGGACCCAGTTCCGCCGGTACCAGCCGCACCCGCCTGCGGGCGGCAGCCAGCGCCCGGCGGGAGATTTCTTCCTCCATGGTCTCCCACAGGAGGTGGCCCACCTGCATGGCCCCGCCCCCCAGCACCACCAGGGCCGGGTTTAAAAGGTTAATCACGTTGGCCACGCCGGTACCCAGGGCCCGGCCGGCATTAATGATGATCTGCCGGGCCTCATCATCTCCACCCGCAGCAGCCCGGGCCACTTCCCGCGCGGTAACGGCACATACATCTCCTCCCGCTGCCTCCAGGATGGCCCTGCCCCTGCCCGATTCTATCAGGAGACGGGCCTCCCGGGCCATGGCCGTCCCGGAGGCCATGGCCTCCAGGCAGCCAGAATTGCCGCAATTACACCGGGGGCCGCCGGGGTCTATGGTCATATGACCGATCTCACCGGCCCCGAACCCGGCGCCGTGATAGAGGCGCCCATCGAGGATCAGGCCGCCCCCGATACCGGTGCTGACGGTGATGTAAACCATATCCTTCTCGCCGCGCCCGGCCCCGTAAACATATTCCCCCAGGGCGGCCAGGTTGGCGTCATTGTCCACCGCCACGGGTACACCGAGCCTCTTTTCCAGCAGGTCTTTCAGGGGAACATCGTGCCAGTCCAGGTTGGGGGCATGGTGAACCAGCCCGCTGGCGGCGTCCAGAGGCCCCGGGCAGCCAATCCCCAGCGCCGCCAGCCGCCCCTCTTTCCCCGCCCGTTCCAGCACCTGTTCCACCGTCCCCACGATGCGCCCGATTACCGCGTCAACCCCCTCCCAGGGCCGGGTGGGAACCAGCACTTCAGCCAGCACCCGGCCGTCCGCGCCAGCCAGGGCGGTATAGATTTTCGTGCCGCCCAGGTCAACGGCAACCACCGCTTTATCCATGCGCACCATCCTCCCCCGCCCCGCCCAGAATAAATTTTTCCACCACCCGGGCCACGCCGCCGTTATCATGGGAAGCGGTAACAAAATCCGCCCGGGCCCGTATCTGGGGCGGGGCATTGGCCACCGCCACTCCCAGACCGGCCCATTCAATCATTTCCAGGTCGTTGTAGCTGTCCCCCACGGCAATAACCTCCGCGGGCTCAAAACCATAATAGGCGGCCACCACCGCCAGGGCATGCCCCTTGGTGGCCTGCGGGTGGGAAAACTCCAGGAAATAAGGTTTGGACTTGGTGATATGCAGGTCGGAACCATAAAGGGGTTTTAACTCTGCAGCCAGCTCGTCCAATTTTTCTTCCCCGGCAATCACCAGCACTTTGGTAGGATCCTTCCCGGCTTCCTTCATAAAAGGAATGAGCGGCCCCACCGCCCGGGCCTGAACCCGGGAAATGGACTGGTATAGCCTGCTTTCTTCCGTATGCCGCTCCACATAAAGGCAATCATCCAGGTAGATGTTGATGTGGTAACCGCGGGCCTGAACCCGGGCCACAATATCCAGGGCCCAGGGAAGGGGTACGGGCCGGTGCAGCAGCACTTCCCCGCTGACAGCATGCTTGACCAGGGCTCCCTCGTAGGTGATCAGGGGAGCGTCAATCTCCAGCTGCCGGGCATAGGGCAGGGCAGAACGGTACATACGCCCCGTAGCCAGGGTTATCACCACCCCCGCCTGCCTGGCCAGGGCCAGGGCCCGCAGGTTATCTTCGCCGATACGTAAACTTTTATCCAGCAGGGTATCGTCCAGGTCCATGGCCAGCAACCGGTACAAGGCTCGCAACCTCCAGATGCTAAAATATATTAATTCACTCCAAATTTTAATCATACAACACTTCAATTTCTTTACCTATTATACCATGGTTTTCAGAAAAAGGCAGTACTAGCCATGGAAGAACCGGTACACGGCCCGGGCCGCAGACCGGTTCATCCCCGGCACGGCGGCCAGCTCCTCCACCGTGGCCCGGGCCATGTCCTCCAGGGAAGGAAAAGCCCTGAGAAGAGCCCGGCGGCGTACGGGGCCGATGCCCTCGATCTCATCCAGAAGGGACTTGAGGCTGCGCCGGTTGCGCAGCTGCCGGTGATAGTTAAGGGCAAAACGGTGGGCTTCATCCCGCAGGTGCTGCAGCAGGTGCAGGGCCCGGGAGTCCCGGGGCAGGCGGATGGGCTCGGTGCGGCCCTCGGCAAAAAGCAGCTCTTCCTCCTTGGCCAGCCCGAAGGCCGGTATCCAGCCAAAACCCAGCTCCTTCATAACCTCTCGGGCTGCCGATAGCTGGCCCTTACCCCCATCCACAATGAGCAGGTCGGGCAGGCGGTGGAACCTGGCCTGCCTGGTGGACAGCTGCCCGGTCCGGATCAATTCCCGCTCCTCCCTGGCGCGGTTAAAGCGGCGCGCAAGCACCTCCTTCAGGGAGGCATAGTCGTTCGGCCCCGTTACGGTACGTATTTTAAACCGGCGGTACTGGTCAGGCACCGGTCTTCCTTCTTCAAAGACCACCATGGAAGCCACGCTTTCCTCACCCTGGGTGTTGGAGATGTCATAACATTCAATGCGGCAGGGTACCTTTTCCAGGCCCAGTTCCCGGGCCAGCTCGGCGCAGGCATCCTCCCCCTGCCCCCGGGACTCCCGCTCCTGTTCAACTTCCTGCAGGGCCAGGAGGGCATTTTTGGCCACCAGATCCACCAGTTGCTTCTTTTCTCCCCGGCGGGGCACCACCAGGCGCACCCGGGAACCCCGGAGAGAGGAAAGCCACTCTTCAATGGCCGGCCGCTCCTGCGGTTCGATGCCGGCCAGGAGCACCTCCCCGGGAATAAAGTCGGCCCGGCTGTAATACTGCTTGACAAAGGCCGTCAGCACCTCTTCCGGGGCATTCCCCGCACCGGGTACCAGGAATTGGTCCCGCCCGATGAGTTTCCCGCCCCGCACGAAGAAGATCATCACCAGGGAGAGATCTTCCGTCTGGGCCAGGGCCACCACATCCCGGTCCTCCCTGCCGGTTGAAAGCACCTTCTGGTTTTCCAGAACCTGGCGCACGGCCATCAGCTGGTCCCGGAAGCGGGCAGCCCGCTCAAATTCCAGTTTTTCCGCCGCTTCGTTCATCCGCCTGGTGAGTTCTTTTACCAGGTCGTCCTGACGCCCTTCCAGAAACAGGCATACCCGGTTGATTATCGACCGGTATTCCTCCCTGCCCACCTGTCCCGAGCAGGGAGCCAGGCAGCGCCCAATGTAATAATTTAGGCAGGGGCGGCGCCCGGCCGGCAGCTTGCCTTCAGCCAGCTTCTGCTTGCAGGTGCGGAAAGGAAAGAGGCGGCGCAGGAGATCCAGGGTTTCGTGTACTGCTCCCGCAGAAGTGTACGGGCCGAAATAACGGGAGCCGTCCCTGACCACCCGGCGGGTAACGTGCACCCTGGGGAAGTCCTCCCCCAGGGTTACCTTCAGGTAGGGGTAACTTTTATCGTCTTTCAGGTAGATGTTGTAACGGGGGCGATGCTCCTTGATCAGGTTCGACTCCAGGATCAGGGCTTCCACTTCGTTATCCGTCACAATGTACTCGAAATCCACCGCCCGGTTCATCATCGCCCGCACCTTGGGGCTCAGCCGGGAAGCAGGCTGGTAATAGGAACGGACACGGTTTTTTAAAGAGACGGCCTTACCCACATAAATAATTTCCCCGGCCGTATCGCGGAACAGATACACGCCGGGTTTATCCGGAAGATGCTGCAGCTTATCCATCCTCTCAACCTCCTGCCGCGCGCACATCCTCTACCGGAAGGCCCTGGAGATCTCCCCCGGGCGCTTGAGCCAGAATCCGGGCCAGGAACTGGCCGGTGTAGGATTCTTTTACCCGGGCCACTTCTTCCGGCGTGCCGCAGGCCACCACCCAACCGCCACCGTCCCCACCCTCGGGACCCAGGTCGATAATGTAGTCGGCGGTTTTAATAACATCCAGGTTGTGTTCGATGACCACCACCGTATCCCCGGCCTCCACCAGCCGGTGCAGGACCTGAAGCAGGCGGTGTACATCGGCCATATGCAGGCCGGTGGTGGGCTCGTCCAGGATGTAGAGGGTGCGGCCGTTGGAGCGCCGGGAAAGCTCGGTGGCCAGCTTCACCCGCTGGGCCTCCCCCCCGGAAAGTTCCGGTGCCGGCTGCCCCAGGCGGATGTAACCCAGGCCCACATCCTGCAGGGTCTTGAGCCGCCGGTAAATTTTGGGAATGTGACGGAAAAATTCTGCCGCCTGATCCACCGTCATGTCCAGCACATCGGCTATATTCTTACCCTTATATTTTACTTCCAGCGTCTCCCGGTTGTAACGCCGGCCCTTGCATACCTCGCAGGGAACATAGACATCAGGCAGGAAGTGCATTTCAATTTTGATGATACCGTCCCCGGCACAGGCCTCACAGCGCCCTCCTTTAACGTTGAAACTGAACCGCCCCGGTTTATAACCCCTCATCCGGGCCTCGGGGAGGCTGGCAAAAAGATCCCGGATATCGTTGAAAACGCCGGTATAGGTGGCCGGGTTGGAGCGGGGGGTGCGGCCGATGGGAGATTGATCTACGTTGATCACCTTGTCCAGGTGCTCAATTCCCCTCACTTCCCGGCAGGCACCCGGCTGAACGCGGCTGCCGTGAAGTTCCCGGGCCAGGTACTTGTAAAGAATTTCATTGACCAGGGTGCTTTTGCCGGAACCGGAAACCCCGGTAACGCAGATAAATACCCCCAGGGGGAAGGTCACGTCAATTTGCTTGAGATTGTGTTCCGCGGCCCCGAGCACCTGGAGCGCCTTGCCGCCGGGCTTCCGGCGCGCAGCGGGAACGGGAATGAAGCGGCGGCCGCTCAGGTACTGCCCGGTAATTGATTCCGGGCTGTTGAGAATGTCCTGCAGGGTGCCCTGGGCCACCACCCTGCCCCCGTATTCCCCGGCCCCCGGACCGATGTCGATGATGTGATCCGCCGTGCGGATGGTATCCTCGTCGTGCTCCACCACAATTACCGTGTTGCCCAGGTCCCTTAAATGCAGCAGGGTATCCAGGAGACGCCGGTTATCCCGCTGGTGCAGGCCGATGCTGGGCTCGTCAAGAATATAAAGAACACCGGTCAGCCCGCTGCCGATCTGGGTGGCCAGGCGGATGCGCTGGGCCTCCCCGCCGGACAGGGTACCCGCTGCCCGGTCCAGGGTCAGGTAGTCCAGGCCCACGTTAATCAGAAAGCCGAGCCGGGCGTTGATTTCTTTCAGCACCTGCCGGGCAATAAGCCGCTCCCTTTCCGTCAGCTCCAGGCGCTGGAAAAATTCCCGCGCTTCCTTGATCGATAAGCGGGTGACATCGACAATGGAAAGACCCCCCAGCTTAACTGCCAGGGCCTCGGGCCGCAGGCGGGCTCCACCGCAGGCCGGGCAGGGGCGATCGCTCATGTACCGTTCAATTTCCTCCCGGATGTAAGGGGAAGCGGTCTCCCGGTAGCGGCGGGAAAGGTTGTTAATTACCCCCTCGAAGGTGGCCAGGTACTGCTGCCGCCGCCCGGAGGCATCCCGGTAGTTGACCAGGATTTTATCCGTACCGGTGCCGTAAAGGATTTTGTTCAGCTGCTCTTCAGTCAACTCGGCCACCGGGGTGGAAAGAGAAAAACCGTACTTTTCGGCCAGGGCTTCCAGGCAGGCATAAGCATTGGTACCCCGGAACCAGCCTGCAATGGCCCCTTCGGCAATGGACTTGCGCCTGTCGGGAATAACCAGGTCGGGGTCAATCTCCCTTTTTACCCCCAGGCCGGTGCAGGTCGGGCAGGCCCCGTAGGGGTTGTTAAAGGAGAAAAGCCGGGGAGCTATCTCCGGCAGGCTGATGCCGCACACCGGGCAGGCAAAGTTCTCGTTAAACAGCATTTCGGGGCCGTCCACCACGGCCGCCAGGGCCACGCCGCCGGCCATGCCCAGGGCCGTCTCCAGGGAGTCGGCCAGACGCCGGGCAACACCGGGGCGGACGATCACCCGGTCCACCACCACTTCTATGGTATGCTTTTTATTTTTGTCCAGCTGGACCCCTTCGGCCAGGTCCCTGACCTCGCCGTCCACCCGCACCCGGGGAAAGCCGTTCCTGCGGATTTCCTCCAGCACCTTCTGGTGCTCACCCTTCTTGCCCCGGACTACCGGAGCCAGGATCTGCAGGCGGGTGCCCTCCGGCAGGTCCATGAGCTGGTCCACCATCTGCTCCACCGCCTGCCGGGAAATGGGCCTGCCGCAGGACGGGCAGTGGGCCCGGCCCACCCGGGCAAAAAGTAGGCGCAGGTAATCGTAAATTTCGGTCACCGTTCCGACGGTGGAACGGGGGTTATGGCTGGTGGTTTTCTGATCGATGGAAATGGCCGGGGAAAGACCTTCGATATAGTCCACGTCCGGCTTGTCCATCTGCCCCAGGAACTGCCGGGCATAGGCCGACAGGGATTCCACATAGCGGCGCTGGCCCTCGGCGTATATGGTGTCGAAGGCCAGGGAAGACTTCCCGGAGCCGGAAAGGCCGGTCAGCACCACCAGCTTTCCCCGGGGAATTTCCACATCAATATTTTTAAGGTTGTGCACCCGCGCACCCCTGATAACAATCTTATCCAGCATAATGTCTCCTCCGGACTGAAGCCCCACGGGAAAAACAAAGGAAGCGCCCCTTTGACTGTCCCGGGGATATATTATACAATTGATGGTAACAAAGCAAAAGCCGCTCAGGCATTTTGAGCGCATAAGGAGGCCTGCCCATGGGTACCCCCACTCCCCCGGCAGGGAAGATCGTCCTCACCTATGAGGATTATCTTGACCTGCCCGATGACGGTAACCGTTATGAAATCCTGGAAGGGGTGCTGCACGTGACGCCCTCCCCCACCACCCGCCACCAGCGGGTTTCCCGCAACCTGCAGCGGATTATCGATGCTTACGTCCTCGAACACAACCTGGGGGAGGTTTTCGATGCTCCCCTGGACGTGATCTTTTCCAATATCAGCATAGCCCAGCCGGACCTCATTTTTGTTTCCCACGCCAGGTCGGAAATTATAACCGAGAAAAACATTGCCGGTGCCCCCGACCTGGTGGTGGAAATCCTTTCCCCCAATACTTCCCGCAGGGACAGGATCACCAAAGCCCACGTATACGCCCTTTACGGGGTTGAATACTACTGGCTGGTTGACCCGGACGCTACCACGGTGGAAGAGTACCGCCTGGAAGAAGGGGCCTACAACCTGATCAGCCGGGTAACCGGCAACGAATCCTTTAAACCGGAAATTTTTCCGGGACTGATCGTAGACCTTTCGAAAGTGTGGGCCTGAATTACTCCCCCACCACTTCCCCTACGGGCACCAGGCGCCTGTCGAGGCCCTGCAGCTCCAGCCGCAGCTCGATGATAGCGTCCCGCAGTTCCGCCGCTTTTTCGAACTCCAGGTGGCGGGCGGCTTCCCGCATTTCCTTTTCCAGACGGGCGATTAACTGCTTGAGCTCTTTCCTGGTCCGCTTCTTCGGCCGCGGCTTTTCCCCGGCCCGGTACGCAGCCTTTGGTTCTGCCGCCCGCGTAGCCTCAATCACATCCCGCACTCCCTTGACCACCGTGCGGGGGATAATGCCGTGCTTTTGGTTGTATTCCATCTGGATGCGGCGCCGCCGCTCCGTCTCTTTAATTGCCCGGTCCATGGACTCGGTAATGCGGTCGGCATAAAGGATCACCTTGCCCTCCGCATTACGGGCGGCCCGGCCGATGGTCTGGATCAGGGAGCGTTCCGAGCGCAGGTAACCTTCCTTATCGGCATCCAGGATGGCCACCAGGCTCACCTCGGGCAGGTCCAGACCCTCCCGCAGGAGGTTAATCCCCACCAGCACGTCAAAAACCCCCAGGCGCAGGTCCCGGATAATTTCCATGCGCTCGATGGCGTTGATCTCCGAGTGCATGTAGCGCACCCTGATGCCCAGCTCCCGCAGGTAGTCGGTGAGATCCTCGGCCATTTTTTTGGTCAGGGTGGTTACCAGCACCCGCTGGTTTTTGACCACCCGCTGCCGGATTTCCGCCACCAGATCATCGATCTGGCCCCGGGTGGGCCTTACTGAAAGCTCGGGATCCACCAGCCCCGTGGGCCTGATGATCTGCTCCACCACCTGGCTGCTGTGCTCCAGTTCGTAGGGGCCGGGGGTGGCGGAAACAAAGATGACCTGGTTGATCTTGCGCTCGAACTCCTCAAACTTCAGGGGCCGGTTGTCAAAGGCCGAGGGCAGACGGAAGCCGTATTCCACCAGGGTTGCCTTGCGGGAGCGGTCGCCCTCGTACATCCCCCGCAGCTGGGGTACAGCCACATGAGATTCGTCGATAAAGAGCAGGAAATCGCGGGGGAAGTAATCCAGCAGGGTATAGGGCGGCTCCCCGGGAGCCCTTCCCGTAAGATGGCGGGAATAGTTTTCAATGCCCTTGCAGTAGCCCATCTCCCGCATCATCTCGATATCGTAACGGGTCCTCTGTTCCAGCCGCTGGGCCTCCAGCAATTTGCCCTGCTTCCTGAGTTCGGCCAGCCTTTCCTCCAGCTCCTCTTCAATGGCCTCGATGGCCCTTTCCAGACGGGGCCGGGAAACGGTGTAGTGGCTGGCCGGGAAAATGGAGACATGCTGGCGTTCCCCGATGATCTCCCCGGTAAGCACATCAAACTCCAGCAACCGTTCAATTTCGTCCCCGAAGAAATCGATGCGGATGGCCCTTTCGGTATAGGAGGCGGGGAAGACCTCCACCACATCCCCCAGCACCCGGAATTTACCCCGGGTGAAGTTCACATCATTACGCTCGTACTGGATCTCCACCAGCTTGCGCAGCACCGCATCCCGGTCATAGGTGCCCCCCTTGCGCAGGGAGAGCACCAGGGTGCGGTACTCCTCGGGATCGCCAAGGCCGTAGATACAGGATACGCTGGCCACAATGATCACGTCCCGCCGCTCAAAAAGAGCGCAGGTAGCCGAGTGGCGCAATTTATCTATCTCGTCGTTGATGGAAGAGTCCTTTTCTATATAGGTATCCGTCTGCGGTATATAGGCTTCGGGCTGGTAGTAGTCGTAATAACTGATAAAATATTCTACAGCGTTCTCGGGGAAAAACTCCCGGAACTCGCTGCAGAGCTGGGCGGCCAGGGTCTTGTTGGGAGCCAGCACCAGGGTGGGGCGCTGCACCGCCTGGATTACCCGGGCCATGGTATAGGTCTTCCCGGAACCGGTGACGCCCAGAAGGGTTTGCATGGGATAACCTTTCTGCAGCCCCTCCACCAGCCGGGCAATGGCCACGGGCTGGTCACCGCGGGGCTCGAAATCCGATTTGAGTTTAAAGGGTCGCTCCTGGTAAGGCAACTCAAAACCACCCCCGCTTCTTAATTGATTCTATTCCCCTTTTAACTGGCTGTCAATGCGGTCCCTACCATTTACAGGCACCGCATACATTTCCCGCCACAGGCGGGGCGGGCAGATTTCCTTCAGCCGGACCTCCGCAAAACGTTCCCGGCCGTTGAAAGCACCGGGAGGGTAATCCTGCAGGCGGGGGCGGGGATGCCGTCCCTCGTGGATCAACGGCGGCCGGCCGCACCGGCTGCTCTCCAGGAGCCAGCGCCGGACCAGCTCGTCCATGCCCGCATTTACCACCAGGCTTCTAAGCTCCCGGGCCCGGCGGGTGAACCGGCGGCAGATATAAGTCTGGCAGACCAGGGGACGCAGGGGATAAACGGAGCACCGGTTCTGCCGGGTATCCAGGAATATACAGGAGCCATCGGCTTTAAATCCCAGGCCGATATCCACCACCGGACCATCGACGTAAACGTAGCCGTACTGCTGCAGGAAGGACAGCAGGGCTGAAGGCACCCCTTTAAACTGCCGCCCGAACCGCCTGTCCTTTAGGAAGACGGCCACGTCGGGATAAGTGAGGGGCACCCTTTCCCAGCAGCAGGCGGTGCAGCCGTTGCAGGGAGGGCAATTTCCCCTGATAAAATTGTTCAGGGCATCCAGGTAATCCTGTACCGTGGCGCCGGGGTGGGTGATCCGCACATCGCAGGCCGGTTCTCCGTTTAAAAAACAGTCTTTGATTTGTATCTTCAAAGGGCATTCCCCTCCCGTCAGGTAACCGGATAGTAAATTATCTTATACTTTATAACGGGAAAATCCATTCCTGTAAAGTATTATTTGTCTTGCTGCCCGTAAGAAAAAGGCCATTCCCGGATGACCGGGAAATGGCCTTTTCACCTGCCCCGTCCTGCTTATGTCCCGCCGCCTCCACCCCCGCCGCCGGGGCTGCCAGGAGCAGCACCGCCACCGGCCCCGCCTCCGCCGCCCATGGGCCGGGCCTGCGGCAGGCCGGCCCCGCCGCCTTCCACACTTTCAATGCGTTCCACTTCACCCTGGATTTGCACTTCCACCGTTTTCCCTTCCCGGGTGGTAATGCGCAGGGTGGTGCGGGGCTTCTGCCCGCCCTCGCCGGCCTGGCCGCCCTGGCTGCCCTGCATCTGGGAGCCGCTGCTCTGGCTGCTTCCCTGTTCCTGGCCGCCGCCCTTTTGTCCGGCCAGTTCCTTTCTCCAGCGCTCCTGCAGCAGGTAGGCGTTGGCGGATTGGATCAAGCGCACGGGTACAATACGGGCCGGAACGCTGTAATCCCCGCTGGCCACCCGGGTATCGTACTGCCAGTGTCCGGTTCTGGCCAGGCCCGCCGCTGCATCCAGGGCGTACTGTCCCAGCAAATCCGGCCTGTTATCCACTTCTGCATCGTGTTCCCCGGCCAGCAGGGCACGGGAAGCTTCCTTATCGGCCCCCACTCCCGCCGTGAGCACGCGCTTATCCAGTCCTGCCGCTTTCAGTACCTTCACCGCGGCTGCAGCCAGCCGGCTGTCAACGGCCAGAATAACATCAATATTGTTATTCCACCTGGCCAGGGCCTGCTGCACGGCCTGGGCGGCCATGGCCGGCTGGTTTTCCACCTGCCGGGCCTCCTCCACCACCCGCACCTGGGGGTTGGCCTGCAGAGCATTCCGGGCTGCAGCCACAATTTCCCGGGCAGCGTTATCCCGGGGGTCACCGGCCAGGATCATCACATTCAGGGGCCGCCTGGAAGGAAGCTGACTGCCGGGTGTAACCATTTGAGCAGCGCCCTGCCCCTGACCCCCGGATGACCCTCCCTCCCCGGCAGGCTGGCCGGCGGCTTCTTTAAGAGCCCTGTCAACAAAACGGGCCAGCAACTCTCCCGCCCTGGTATGATCCGAAGCCACATAAGCATCCACCGGCGTATCAGCAGGCAGCGTTTCCAGGGCCACCACCTTAATATTTTTCTGCACCAGCTGCTGCACAAGGCGGGGGGCGCTTGACGGATCCACCGCCTGGAAGACCACGGCCTTAACCCGCTGCCTGGCCAGCTGCTGCAGCTGCTTTTCCTGCTGTGCGGGATCACCTTTCGCATCCAGCCAGGTAATATCCACTTTTTCCTCGCGTTTACGCCGGTTCATCACTTCTTTGATCATCCGGTTGCCGTCCCGCTCCATATCAGCCAGACTGACGGCAATCTTCAGCGGGGGGGTAATCTTTTGCTCTTCACTTTTCCCGGGACACCCGGTTAACGTCAGCACAGCAGCCAGGAAAACAAATAGACCGGCCCTTTTCCACCCGGCGTACCGGTTCATCATTCTCAAGCCCCCTGCAGTGAAAATCCGATAGATACGGTACCTGTAAAAGGACCAACCTGATCCCCGGCGCTTCTAAAAAAGATACCTTAATGTGTCAATTCTCACTTTGATTTAGCCCAACCCCTGCCCATTTTCGCAGATTGAACAATCTGCAACTATTTCCGATACCAGAATAATCTGCAACTGCTTCGCAAATTGTGCTGGTATTTCAGGTCAGTCAGTCCGTCTATTCACCAGAATATGACAACCAGTGACTGACCCCTTTTCTTCCGGCTGTGGAACAGGTAGAATATTTGCTGGAAGTGACCGCCATGCAGCAGATATTTTACACGCCTGTACCGCCGGAAGAATACGCCCGCCTGGGCAAAGATTTTCCCTTTCCCCAACCACTCTCATGCCCCAACCCCGGTTGTCTGGTCAAGGCACCCCCTCAAAAACACGG
>NZ_JMLG01000008.1:0-103335 GCF_000686645.1 Desulfofundulus thermocisternus DSM 10259 | reverse complement strand
TCGAGTCATCAAAGAGAAGCTGAACCAGAAGGTTGATTCCTTACCTGGGGAAGGAAGAGGGATGACCCGAAAGGTGAAGCGACTCTTCAAGCGGCTGGAAGGAAAGATTCTCATTCACAACGGGTTGACCCGTTTTAAGCAGGAATCGTTTTATTCCGTCTGGCACGAGTTGAAGCAGCTCGCTTTATCAAGTAGGTGACCCCGTTTAGCCGGTATCGGACAAACCGGTAGGCCGTACCTAACAGGTTGCGGGGGGCGTTCGGCACTCAAGAAACTTGAGTGCTGGGCCGCGAAATAGTCAACATTGATGAAGGTGCAAGCCGGAGGTGCCTGTTTCGCGCAGTTCTCCCGTTCGGGTGGGACTCCCGGGGCCGAGGTCTCCCTGTTGCTATGCCCGCTCCCAGGGGCGGGCAAATCCAATCCGGAAAGGAGCGAAAGCCTGGTCATGGGGAGGCCGCTTAACAATGAATGGTACAGTGTATCAGGAATTGTTAAGTTTTTTGAACCAGGGCACGGAAAGAAAACAGCGTCGACCGCTGCTGAGCGCCGCTTGGCCACTACCGCCTCCATGGGGTTAACCAGGTTGTAAATGTAAAGGTGCGGTACCTTGCCTAGAGAAATGCGGGGGAAGCACTGTCACGGGAAAACCCGCCTCCTTCAGAGGCGACAAAAATTCAAGGTGCTGATACCTTCGTGGTGTCGTTTACAGCTACCTAGCATTCAAGTGTTTCTAGCTCTAGGCTGCTGGGATCCGGATGCCTCGCTTTGCTCTACCGCACCCCGAAGAAACTCAGCGTGGCACTGTACACGCGCTTGTCGTACTCGCCTTCGCTTTTCCGGGTTTCATCGGCATACCGGGTGTAAAAGAGCCAGTGGCCGGGATGACTCAAGGTAAACTTTACCCATCCCGCGTCATCGGTTTTCTGGGCCAGGGCCCAGTCCTCTTCTTCCCGCAGGCTCCAGGTGGCCTTAACGATCGCCCCGGCCAAAGGCCGGCCCCGGTAACGCACCTCCAGGATCACCTCGTCACCCACCCGGTAAGCACCAGGGGCGACAATCAGCTCTAAATCGTGGCCCAGGTGCACGATTTCCGGGGGATGCACCACCCCACCGCAGCTGGCGCAGAAATGGCCTACCTGGACGTATGTCCTGGCGTACTTTGCCGGTTCTCGCTCGGCAGCAGCCAACTCCACCAGCCGGTCCGCCTCCGGGTTATTGTATCCCACCCCCCGCTGCACGTTCATCTGCCCGTTGGAGTGGATCCAGCGGCCGAAGAAGAAGTCCGGGTCGCCGGTCATCAACGTGTAGGGCGTTAAGGTAAGGTCATATTCGCCTTTCTTTACTACTTCTTTCCACGCACCCATCTCCAGTATCTTCAGCTCAACTTCGAAACCGAGGGCCTTTAGTTCGGACTGCATGATTTCCGCCATCGTCTTGTACGGCCAGCGGTTGGCCAGGGCGGAGTTGACGATAAAAACCACTTTGCGCGGTGTGCCGGCCTTTACCTGCGCGGCCAGTTCCCGGGCCTTGTTCTTGTCCGTTGTCCACAGCCCCTTAACCACCCATGACCTGGCAAGAGAAGTAAAGATGGTATCCGCCGGCTCACCGTAACCGTTAAGCACTTCTTTGACCATCTGCGCGCGGTCTATGGCCAGGCTCACCGCCTGGCGCAGGTGCACATCGTTAAAAGGTGGCTTTTTGTTGTTAAAGAGCAGGTAGTGGGTCGTGGTGACCGGCCGGGATAACAAAACCAGGTTGGAATCGCCTTTAATTACCCGGGCCTGCTCAGGCAGGATGCCGCCCACGTCGGCTACGGCCTGAATTTCGCCGGTCTGCAGGGCGGCCAGGCGGGTGGAGGGATCGGGAATGACTTTAAAAATTACCTTTTCCAGTTTGGGTTTGCCACCCCAGTAGTCGTCGTTCCGGACCACCACCAGTGCCTCACCTTTTTTGTAATCCGCAAACTTGAAAGGCCCCGTGCCGTAGGGGTGGACAATTCTCCCTTCGGCGTCAAAGCTTTGGGAGCTGAAGATGGGGCAGCCGTGGTAGGCCACCTTGGCCGGAAAAGCCGGCTCGGGCTGTGTGAAGGTGAACTTTACCTCCCGCTCGCCGACGGCCTCAAACAGCACCTGTTTCTAATTCCCATTTTTCACCCCCCCGTCCAGAGGATCATGCCCAGGCGCACCCGGTATTCCTCGCTGTAAACCCCATTGACTGCGCGCTGCTCCACGTAACCGGCAATTGTCTTTTTGATCTCCGGGGTAACCTCCGTGTAGAACCGGAAGAAGTCCTCCAGCCCGGCCGCCGCCTCCGCCACCGGCAACTCCTCGTCCCACTCGTCCACCCACACCTGAAAAGAGGGGCAATAACCCGAGGTGTAGAGGTAGTTGAGGGGGTAGATAATATCATGCCCCGGCGGGGGCATTTCCTAGCCGAAGATCACCCGCCACAGCTCCTCCCGCGCCGGACTCCGGCGCCGCCCGACAAAGTCGCACAGGAAACACCACCGGCGGGAGCAGGCCATCATTTTTTCGAGCGTCGCCACATCCCGCACACCCGGCGTGAGGGAGGCAAAGACCAGGTCGAACCGCCTGGCCAGGCCTTCTTGCGCCGGGTCAACCCTTTCCCACTCCCGGTCAAGAAAGTGGGCGTTTGCCAGTCCTTGCGCTTACACCCTCTTTTGCAGGGCGGCCAGCATGGCCGGGGCCGGCTCCAGGGCGGTCACCTTTGCCCCCCGGTGGGCCAGGGGAACGGTGAAGACACACGTACCGGCACCGATGTCCAGCACTTCCATCCCCGGCTGCAGGACTCCCCGCCCCTCCAGCCAGGACAGCACCCGGGCCACGCGTCTTCCGGTGCGCTCCTGTTCGGCCTGGCGTTCAAACCGCCCGGCCAGCCGGTTCCAGTAGTCCAGGGGTTCCAGGTCGCGGCGGCACCGGGCCTGCAGGGAATTTTTATGCGCCCCGCTCCAGACCTCCGCCCAGAAATAGGGTTTCCTTAGTGCGCCTGCCGTGAAAATAGCAATGCTCCCTTCCCGAGTCAGTTTTCTTTACCTCCATACTTGACCCGCCGGGTAAATACCCGCGCGAGTGTGGGACAGTTAGTATTTGCATTCGCTTAAACCCGGTACACTTTCCACAGCGTAGCCAAGCTGTTAAAGCCGTAGTACGACTCCCAACCCTGGATGTCCTTCTTCAGCACCGTTATTCGGTCGGGGTGGAACAAAAAGGCCGCCGGGCAGTTTTTCATAATTACCTCCTGCAGCGCCCAGTAGAGTTTCTCCCGCTCCTTCTGATCCGCAGTGAAAAGCTGGGCCATAAAAAGCCTGTCAAATTGAGGGTCTTCCATCACTTTGTATCGTCCCTGGGAGAAGAAGAACATCCCGAGATAGGGGTAAGGATCCTCTTCCCGCTTGCCGTAAGGTGGAATGAGCGCTAGATCGTACTGGCCAGCCTGGAGGATTTGAGTGAAGGCCCCTGACTCGTAGGAATTAAGCTCGACCTTAATCCCCACGGCGCCAAGCTGGGCCTGAATCAGTTCGGCCAGAGCCTTGTGGTAGGCACGGTAGCCCTCGTAGGCAAGCTTGAGCGGAGCATCCCCTTTAAACCCGGCATCTTTAAGAAGTGCTTTGGCCTTTTCCGGGTCGTAAGGATACCCTTCTATATCCGGGTTGGTCCAGGGGATGGAAGTGTCAAATCCTACGGACCCTTTGGCGGGAACGCCGTAACCCTCCAACAGTTTGGCTACCATTTCCTCCCGGTTCAGCGCATAGTTTATGGCCTGCCTTACGCGGATGTCTTTTAGCAGTTCGGCGCGCGGGTTAAAGTACAGCGCTACTAAATAAGCCTGGTGGAGAGACATCACCTGGTACTTCCCGGAAGCCGCAAGGCTCTTGGCTGCCGCCGGCTCCACTCCCTGCATATCCACCCCAATCACATCCACTTCGCCGGACTCTAGAGCCATTACCCGCGCTTGCGGATCGGGAATGCACTTTATCGTAACCTTGCTGAGCTTGGGTTTCTCCCGCCAGTAATCCTCAAAAGGCGTAAAGACCATCTCCTGAGGATTAAAGGAAGCAACCTTCCAGGGACCGGTCCCCACGGGTCTTACAAACTTATCTCCTTGGTAGGAGGTAGGACTGATAATCCTCACGCTGCCGATTTCGGAAAGGAAAGGCCCGTATGGCTTATCGAGATGAACGACCACCGTCCTTTCATCCGCTGCTTCCACTCTGGTCACGGGCACCGGAGGTTTTCTGGCTCCCAAGCCGGAAACTTTATTGGCCAGAGACTTTTCGATGCTGAATTTTACTGCCTCTGCCGTAAGTGGACTACCATCATGAAACTTTACCCCTTCCCGGAGATGGAACGTCCATTTTTTCCCGTCCGGCGACATTTCCCACCTTTCCGCTAGCATTGGTTCCGTGCCCTTCAACGTGTCGAACACCAGGGTCTCAAAGAGCATTGGCTGAATGTACCAGGAAGAAGAAGAACCACGCGGATCGTAAGGGTCAAGGGAGGTCACTTCTTTTTCGCCCAGCGCTATAACAAGCTCCTGCGCCTGTCCCCGTGCCGGCACATTTTTTTGGGTGCAACCAGCCGACATTATCGCCCCAAGTAGGAACAGTATCAAGAGCACATAAGGAAATCCCTTGCTCAACATGCGTTTTTTCCTCACTGCGCTTTCCTCCTTTCCAATTCCTTTCGCACAGCAGCTAACTTTTCCTGCCATCCCTCCATCTCCCCAAGTGCGCGAACATCCACCGCCCCGCCCTGAAACTCACCTTTCACCTCCCCCATCCGCTCCTCAAGCCAGCCCTCGATTTCCAGGTAAATTTCCTTAAGCCGCGCCAGGAGTTCGGGATCGGCCTGCCAGAGTCCCCGGCTCTCCGCCTCCAGAAGCCGCCGCACGATCTCTTCCAATGCCCAGGGGTTGTTCTCCTGGAAGAACTTCCGGTTCTCCTCATCCAGGACAAACTTTTCCGCAATGCCGTCGAAGACCCAGTTTTCCACCTGGCGGGTGGTGGCCTGCCAGCCGTACATGTGGTTGACCCGGCTGGAAATGTCCCCGGCCCCCTTGTAACCGTGACGCTTCTTGCCCTCGATCCAGGCCGGGTTCAAAAGCCGAGTGTGGGCAATGCGGGAAAGCTCCTCGCGCAGGGTGCGGATCACCGGCCGCTCGGGGTCGTGCGTGTCGCCGAAGTAGGTTCGAGGCTCTCTGCCGGAGGCAACTTTGGCCGCCACGGTAAAGCCGCCGTGTACCCCGTAGATGTGGCAGCAATCCAAAAGGTCGATTTCGTCCGAGTCAAACTTTTCAAAGGTCACAGTTACCCGGCGGCAGTTGTCCACCAGTTCAGCCGGCGCTTTGCGCGCGTAAACCCCCTCGCCGTAGGCGTAGCCCGTCCAGTGGAAGTAAACCTCCGCCAGGTCCTGCTCTTTTTTCCAGGCAGATGCCGCCACCGCTAGCTCCACGCCCGTGCCGTAGGTGCCTGGAGCGGAAGAAAACACGCGCAAGGTGGCCAGCCTTCGAGCTTCTCCCTTCCCATGCTCTGCCAGGAGCTCGGCCTCCCTTTCCAGCACGTGCTTGCGCACAAAATTCTGTTCCGGCGGCTCCTCCAGCTCCGCCACCATCTTTACCGCCTGGTCAATGAGCTCGAAGGCCCGCGGCATCCCGTCCCGTAGGATGGAAGAGAGGTTTACCAGACAGTCGATGCGGGGACGCCCCAGTTTATTTAATGGTATGGGCCTGAGGTTTACCACCCGCCCGGCCACCCAGACCGGCTCCACACCAAGAGTATAGAGAATCTGGGCAATGAGCTCGCCATCGGCCCGGAAGGGATCCATCGCCCGCAAGGTAAAGCCGATGGTTTCCGGGTAAGAACCGTCCTCGTTTTTCGAGCGAGCAATGAGTTCCTCCGCCAGCCGCTTCCCTACCTCCCAAGCGGCAGCGGTGGGAATGCGCCATGTTGCGTCCCGTAGGCAGAACCTCCACCTTGCCTCGGGCCAGCGCCCCCGAGGCTCCGGGAGGGATGAACTCGCCGGCAAAACCCCGCAGCAGGTTTTCCATTTCGTCACTCGTACGTCTTACCAGCGGTATGATGCGCAGGGCTTTGGCCAGCACTTTGGCCAGCGAGTCTTTACTGCCGTCAGGTATAAGATCCCGGCGCCGGGCAAAGCGGGAAATATGCTCCCGTGCCCTGGCCAGAGGCTCGCCCACCGCGTCCACCGGCAAGTCCAGGATGTCAGCAAGGATCTCCTTCCCCAGCACATCCAGTTCCTCAAGAAGCTTGCCGTTGCTCACCCCGGCCGCAGGGTGAAATGCTTGCGGTTCCTTTAACAGGGCATCATAATCAAGCTTTAAGCACTCCGCCAGAGCACGCCGCAAAGAGGGGCAATCGGGCTGATCGAGCCGCAGGATTGCGTTTAGAAGTTCCGCCAGCGCCTCGCCCTCCGGCGCCTCGCCAACTATGTGCAGACCATCTCGGAACTGGCTCTCCCGAAGAAGAGTAAGCCTTTCGTGCAAAACCCCAGGGTCGGGGTCTTGTTCCCCACTCCAAAGATTGGCGGCCCGCGCTTTTTCGGCAATCTGTGCCCGAATTACCTCGGCACGCCCTTTCTCATTCAGGCTTATCGCCTTCTGGTAGTCCTCCAGTAACTCTTCCAAGTCGGCGAGATCGCCGGAAAGACGCATACTGGCCAGAACCGGCGGCAGGTGGTCCACAATGACCGCTGCTGAGCGGCGCTTGGCCACTACTGCCTCCATGGGGTTGACCAGGTTGTAAATGTAAAGGTGCGGCACCTTGCCTAGAGAAATGCGGGGAAAGCAGGATCCAGATAGTGCTGTAGTCTTGCCGGGCAGAAGCTCCAGCACCCCGTGGGTCCCCACGTGTACCACCACGTCGGCGCCAAACTCCTCCTCAAGCCATCTGTGCCAGGCTATCCACTGGTGCGGCGGCGGTACGTCCGGGTCGTGGAGGATCTTGCAGACCTCCCCATCGCACCTGGCACCAGCGCAGCCCCGCTTGGGTTGCACGCCAATAAACACATTGCCGGTAACGATTCCGGGGATAACCACGTGACCGTCGTAAAGCCCCAGGGAGAGCTTTTGCACGCCGGAAAGTTCCCCGGCTTCCTTCGGGTCCCCCCAGACTGCTGCCACCTTTTCCCTGGCCTGCGGCGGGAGTTCTTCAAACCACTGTAGGTACTTTTGCAGGGGGACCATGGCCGCCGCCCCGCCCTTTGTCACTACCTCGTCAAGCGTGGTCCAGCGGAAGTCGGGAAGCGCCTTGCGCCCCAAAATTGCTTCCGCCAGTGCGCGCCCGTTTTCCGGCACCCAGTCCACCTGGTAGCCCTCTTCTTTCATGCGCCTTAAAATACGGGCCACGCTCTCCAGGGAGTCAAGCCCGAAAGCCGTCCCCACCGTAGCCTCCGCGCTCTTGCAGGGAGAATTTAAAAGGACAAAGGTCACTTTCTTTGCGGCATTGGGCTTATGCCGGAGCTCTATCCAACGGAAGAGCCGGTCAACCAAGTAGCGCACTTCCGGAAAAAGGGGGCAGCCGCGAGCAAAGTCCCCCTCGTCCTCCGCCGCGCTGACCAGAAGGGGTTCGATGAGCCCGTCGAACTCCGGCAAGGTGATGCTGATGATCACCTGCGGTAAGTTCAAGCCCTGCGGGTCTTCCCGCCACTGGGCTTCCGTTTGCCGCGCAGCGTGGATCATCTTTAAGATGGGCACGTTGAGTTCTAAGAGCACATCATCAGCCGGCTCCCGGTTTAAGGCGACTACCTCCCGGCGCGTCTTTAAGAAAAAGGCGCTGTAGGCCACCAGGGCTTCAATGGCCGGCTTCCCGTCCCGGAAGAAAAACTGCCGGATTACGTCATCGTTCTTTACCTGACCAAACCAGCCGTCGCTAAAGACGGGGATTACTCCGGCGCCGCGCCGCTCAATTTCTTCGATAATAGCATCGTACCCCGCCAGGTTTTCCTCCACCCAGAAAACGCGAGGGAAAAGCAGGCCCACCAGCGGCCGCCGCTCCCCGTACCAGGCCAGGTAATCAGCAAGATGCGTAAAGCATCCCTTAGCCCGCGGGTGATAAATCCCCGCCCAGGGAAGCTCTTGCGGCGCGGGCGCCGTCCCGGCCGGCAACTTCCCGGCCAGCTCGCCCAGCCACAAGAGGAAGGCTTTCAGGTTCTCCTTGCCGCCGAAAAGGTGGTACTGGATGGCGCGCTGGGTCGCCTCCGAGGACACATTGCCCGCTCCCGCCACCTCGACGGCCACCGGTACAACCGGCTTAGAAAGCTCTTCCTTCAGCTGGCCCAAAAGCTCTCCCAGCGCCTTAAACTCTGGTGGGAAGCTGAAAAAGACCGCATCCGCCTCCTCCCGCACAAACTCAAGCCACTCCGGCGGCGGCAGGGGCATACCCGCTGCCGGTGGCTGGCTGTAGCGCAGGTCAACAGGCCACCCGGCAGATACCAGCTCCGCTACCGCCTCCTCATAAACCCGCCCCACTGTGCTGGGCCCGTAAATTACACGAAAACCGGCAATTTTGAGCACCCCAAGGCACCTCCTTAGTTGGTTATTGAAATAACCCGCAGGTAGGAATAGCTTCCGGGCATGCCGCCTTCCATGGCAAAATCCTTAACCGCTTCCCTGGTCACCGTAATGGCATCCTGATTGTAAAGGAAGATGCCCGGCGCCCGCTCTTTTAGCAACTCCTGGAGCTTAAAGAAGATTTCCCGTCGCGCCTCAGGCTCAACCGCAGTATAGAGCCTGCCGACCAGTTCTTGCACGATCTGGTCTTTTAGCACGCAGTACTCCGGATGTTGGGTGCCAAAATAATAGCTGAACCAAGGTGTCGGATCGTTGGTGGCACAGATGCCGCCCAGTTCAACGAGGTCGTAATTGCGCTGCTTTAAAGCCTCAAAACGAGCCGCAGACTCCAGCACCCGCACTTCCACGGCAATACCAACTTTCTTCAAGTCTGCCTGTACGGCCTCGGCAATGGCCCTGCCTTCTTCATATAGCGTGGAGGCAATAAGCGTCATCTGGAATTTCTTCCCGTTCTTCTCTAAAATGCCGTCCCCATCGACATCCTTCCACCCGGCCTGCAAAAGCAACTCTCTTGCTTTGGCGGGGTCATAGCTATACCACTGTAAATCCGGCTTTCTAATGTAATCGTGCGCCGGCGAGGAAAGGGGACCCTTTAACGCAGGCGTGGCTACTTCCACGCCAACTACCGAACTCACGATGCGTTCCACATCCACCGCGTAGCAAACGGCCTGGCGCACTCTTACGTCATCGAAAGGTTCCCGGTAGGTATTGAAGGCAATCCAGTTCATGCAGGGACTGGGTTTTCTGTAAATGGAGTAGATGCCTGCTTTTTCCATTTCCCGGATAGCTGTTACGGGCAGGTAATCAGCAATATCAATCTCCCCGCTCTGCAAGGCCATGGCCCTTGTTTGGTGATCGGGAATGACTTTAAAAATCACCGTTTTTACCTTTGGCTTTGGTCCCCAGTAGTTTTCATTGCGGACAAAAATCAGCTCCTGGTCCTTTTTCCATTCCTTAAAGACAAAGGGACCTGTTCCAACCGGAGCCTTAAATTTCCCCTCTGGATCAAAGGAAGTGGGTGAGAAAATCTCCGCTGTAGTCAAATCATAGGGCAGCACTGCATAAGGGCGTTTGAAAACCAGCTTAGTCGTATAATCATCGGGCGTTTCTATCCTTTCTAACGGCCAAAAGATTCGCTTTGCCTTTAAGAGATACTCCAGGGAAAACTTTACCGCCGCCGCGTTGAAAGGTGTACCATCAGAAAATCGCACGCCCTCTTTAAGTTTAACCGTCCAGACTCTTCCCTGATCTTCGGCGGTCCAACTCTCCGCCAGCCGGCCTTTAAGGCTAAAGCTTTCATCCATATACAGGAGCGGTTCATAGATCAAGTAACGCTGCGGATCGGGACCGCCCTGCCCAAAGACTGCCGGGTCAAGGGCGGCAATATCCTTGCGGATGCCTATCCTGACCGTGGCATCCTGGTCACCAGCCTTTGACTGCTCTTTTTTAGCCCCACCGCAGCCAAAAAGGGCAAGGCTTATCAAAACGAGCAACAAGCCAAGCAAAAGAGAGCTCCAAATCCGACCAAGGTAACTTCCTTTAACCATTTACCCCTTCCCCTTTCCTGGCAATAATCATAGTAGATGCCGCATCGCCAATAGGAATCAGCTTTTCAACGGCCAATCCCACCTCCGCCAGCATTTCCGCCATTTCCCGGCAGGTACAGACGTGCGCGGCAGGATTGCCAAGAGCCAGCATCAGGGCAAAAAACGCTGCTCGCTCCGGTTGGGTGCGGGTATCATTCAGGAACCAGTGCTTGGTGAAGAGGTAGCCGCCGGGCCTGAGCGAACGATAAACCCTGCCGAGCACTTCTTTCGTCTTCGCAGGCGGGCCGTAGAAAACGTCAAAGGCTAAAATGAGGTCCTGATCTTTAGGCAACTCGTCCACGTAAAAGTCCCCGGCATAAAAAGCTACCGTCGCCCCGTACTGCCGGGCATATTCCTGCATTACCTCTTCCGTGTGCGGGAGATCGAAGATCGTCGCTTCCAGCTCCGGTCGCAGCCTTTTTAAGGCAATAGCATAAAGCCCATGGCCGCCGCCAAGATCAAGCAACTTTTTTGCCTTCTCAAAACCTGGATGCTTGGCCACCAGCTCCAACGTAGCTTCAAAGCCTTTATGGCTCAACGTGGCCTGGGCCATGGCCCGGACAAAGGAAGGGTTAAACACTTCGCCAGTACTGCCAGGTTGCCTAATTGTCTCTCCCTTCAGCCAATCCCCAATTCGTTCCCATTGCCGGCGCCGCTCCGGCGCAAGTTGCAGCCCAAGGAGATCGCCCTGGTAAAACTTGCTGTGTGAACACAAAAAGGTTTGAGCCAGAACGGTGTTAGTATAAGTGCCGCCATTTTTCTCCAAAAGCCCAACAGACACCAACGCATCCAGCAAGAGCACTAACCGCTCCGGACGGGCCCCCGTTTGCTCGGCCAATTGCGCAACACTTCGAAAACCGGCCGCAAGGTTTTCAAAAAATCCCAACTTAAATGCCTGTTCCAGAAGCAGAGATTTCTGGTAGCATCTGGCCATCTCAGCCAGCGCTTCTCCTGAGACGGGTGGTTTAAAATCAGTTAAAGCAGCAATGTCCATTTTAAAAACCTCCTCATGAGCGCAAAAAGGCCGCGAAAGTCCACCCTTCGTTTCGCCAGGGCAAAAGGACCTTCGTGGCCCGCGTGAATTGGCGGTAAGCAATGATGGCGAAAGACAGTTTCCCGCTTTTTACAAGTTTCTGGTCGCCGCCAAACTTATACCAGGTGACAACTCACCAAATGCCCCTCTCCCACCTCCTTCAAAACGGGCTCCTCTTGCCGGCAAACGTCGCGGGCTTCGGGGCACCGGGGGTGAAAGCGGCAGCCCGGTGGTGGACTGGCCGGGTCGGGCGGCTCGCCCCGCACCACCGGTTTCTGGCTATATCTTTGCCGCAGGTCGGGTTCCGGCACCGCCTGCAGGAGCGCCCGGGTGTAGGGGTGACGGGCCTGTGATACGAGACCTTCTGCCGGCAGGATCTCCACGATCTTGCCCAGGTACATTACCGCCACCCGGTCGGCCAGGTAGTTCACTGCCGCCAGGTCGTGGGAGATGAAGAGGTATGAAAGATTGAGCCATCTTTTCAGCTCCCGCAACAGATTCAAGATCTGCGCCCGGATGGAGACGTCCAGGCTGGAAACGGGCTCGTCGCAGACCACCAGTTCCGGCTGCAGGGCCAGCGCCCGGGCAATGTTGATGCGCTGGCGCTGGCCCCCGCTGAATTCGTGCGGGTATTTCGACGCATCCCCAGGTTCCAGACCGACAAGCGTCAAAAGCTCACGCACCCGCTCCCGGCGCTCCTCTTTCGCCACGCCGAAATTGGCCAGGGGTTCCTCAATGATTGCCCCCACCGTCCGGCGCGGGTTGAGAGAGGAAGAAGAGTCCTGGAAGATGATCTGGAAGTGGCGGCGCAGCTCCCGCAGCTTTCTCCCCGTCCAGACGGTGATCTCCTCGCCGGCGAAAAAAATCTTTCCGGCCGTAGGTTCTTCCAGCCGCACCACCAGCCGCCCCAGGGTGCTCTTGCCGCAGCCGCTTTCCCCCACCAGGCCCAGGGTTTCTCCCCGGGCTATGGAGAGAGAAACCCAATCAACAGCCCGCACCTTTTCCCGGCGGCCGGCCAGAATTCCTCCTTTCCCCGGGTAGTGTTTAACCAGATCCCTTACCTCCAGGAGGCTCACCCGCGTCCCCCTCCCTCAGCTGGCCCGGTCAAATAAACGGTGGCAGGCTGCCGCGTGGCCCGGCCCGATCTCCCGCAATTCCGGCTTCTCCCCCCAGCACGCCGCGCCCGCCTGCGGGCAGCGGGGGAGAAAGGGGCAATGGGCCGGGAGATTTAGAAGCGACGGCGGCTGTCCCTCAACGGGCACCAGTTCTTCCCTGCCCAGGCGCGGCACGGAACGAAGCAAAGCCCGGGTGTAGGGGTGGGCGGGACGGTCAAATATTTGCGCCACCGGGCCGCGCTCCACAATCGATCCGGCGTACATCACCGCCACTTCGTCGGCCATGGCCGCGACCACCCCCAGGTCGTGGGTGATGAGGATGATCGCCATCCCCAGCTCTTCCTGCAGCCGCTTCAGCTCCGCCAGGATCTGGGCCTG
Source organism: Desulfofundulus thermocisternus DSM 10259 (assembly GCF_000686645.1). Taxonomy (NCBI): domain Bacteria; kingdom Bacillati; phylum Bacillota; class Clostridia; order Eubacteriales; family Peptococcaceae; genus Desulfofundulus; species Desulfofundulus thermocisternus. The sequence goes on along the minus strand of NZ_JMLG01000008.1, from coordinate 90,616 downwards.
GACGGTAACGTCCAGGGCGGTGGTGGGCTCATCGGCAATCAAAACCTTCGGGCGCATCGAGAGCGCCATGGCCATCATCACCCGCTGGCGCATGCCCCCGGAAAGCTGAAAAGGGTACAGGCGCATGAGCCTTTCCGGGTCGGGCAGGCCCAGGCGCAAAAGAAGCTCCACCGCACGACGCCGCGCTTCAGCCCGGGATACCTCTTCATGGGAGACAATGGTTTCCGCAAGCTGCGTGCCGATGGTTAAAACCGGGTTCAGGGAGGTCAGCGGATCCTGGAAAACCAGCGCTATTTCCCTGCCCCGCACCTGCCGCAACTGCCCTGGGTGGAGCTTGAGCAGGTTGCAGCCGTTTAACCAGACTTCCCCGGAGAGAATTCTTCCCGGCGGCTCAATCAGGCGCAGGATGGACAGGGCCGTAACGCTCTTACCGCAGCCGCTCTCTCCCACCAGGCCCAGGGTTTTCCCGGCCGCAACCACAAAACTCACCCTGTCTACGGCCTTGATGACGCCGTGCCGGGTATGAAAGTGAGTGGATAAATTATTCACCTTTAAAACAGGAACAAGGGACATCCGGTTCTCCCCCTGTTTTTTTAAAGCCTGGTAATCCCCCGCGGGTCCAGGGCATCCCTTAAGCCGTCGCCCAGCAGGTTGAAGGCCAGCACCACCGTCATGATGCAAAGACCCGGGTAGACCATGAGTTGCGGCGCCACCTGCATGTAAGGGCGGCCGTCGTTCAGCATGGCCCCCCACTCCGGCGTGGGCGGCTGGGCGCCGAGGCCCAGGAAGGAAAGCCCGGAGATGGCCAGGATCAGCTTGCCCATGTCCAGCGTGGCCAGGACGATCACCGGGGAGAGCACGTTGGGCAGGATGTGCCGCGTGATGATGCCCATCTCACGCGTGCCGCAGGCCCGGGCCGCCAGAACGAATTCCTTCTCTTTCACTGAAAGAACCATCCCCCGGATGACCCGGGCGTATCCCACCCACCAGACTAAAGATAACGCCAGCATCACGTTTAAAAGCCCCGGCCCCAGCGTCCCGGCGATGACCAGCGCCAGGATCAGGCCCGGAAAGGCCAGCAGCACGTCAACTACCCGCATGATGGCGTTGTCCACCCGCCCCCCGCAGTAGCCCGCCAGGGTACCCAGGGGGATGCTGATGAGCATGATCGCCGTCAGGGCCAGAGCCGCCGTGGCCAGGGAAACCCTCGTGCCATAGATCAACCGCGACAAGAGGCAGCGCCCCAGGTGGTCGGTGCCCAGGGGGTACTGCGCGCCGGGCGGTGCAAGACGCTGCGCCAGATCCACCTTTACAGGGTCGTTGGGCGCAATATAGGGCGCAAAGACCGCCACGGCCACCACGGCCAGGATGATCACCAGCCCCAAAAGAGCCAGTTTATCCTGCCAGAGTCTTGCCAGCACCTCACCCGGCAGCCCGCGCGGGCCGGCTCTTGCCCGGCCCGCCGGTTTCCCGGCGGCAGGATAACCGGCAACCCCAACACCGGAGTTTTTCGAGATGCCCACCGGCTACTTCCCCCTTTCCAGGCGGATGCGCGGGTCGAGAAAAACGTAGGATATATCCACCAGCAGGTTCACCAGGACAAAAACCACGGCCATGAAAAGGGCGTATCCCTGGATCACCGGGTAGTCCCGGTTAAAGATGGAATCCACGGCAAACTTCCCCACGCCCGGCCAGGCAAAGATGGTTTCCACAATTACCGCTCCCCCCAGAAGGTGCCCGAAGCTCATGCCCAGTAACGTCACCGCGGGCAAAAGGGCGTTTTTCAAGGCGTGGCGCCCGATCACCCACTTTTCCTTCAACCCCTTGGCCCGGGCCACCTTGATGTAGTCCTGCCCCAGCACGTCCAGCATGCCGGCCCGCAAAATCCGGGCGTAGACGGCGGCCAGCCCAAACCCCAAGGTTACCGCCGGCAGCACCAGGTGCTTCAACCCGCCCCGGCCCATTACCGGCAGCACCCCCAGTTTCACGGCGAAAAAGTAGATGAGCACGAGCCCCAGCCAGAAGCCGGGAAGGGAAGCGCCCAGAAGAGCCCCGAGGCGGCTTAAGTGGTCAAGGAATGCGTGCCGGTAAAGGGCAGAGAGGATCCCCGCCGGCAGGGCAAGACATATCATGAAGACCATGGCCGCGAAAGCAAGCTCCAGGGTGGCCGGAAAGCGGGAGAGAATTTCTTCCGCCACGGGCCGCCCGGTGCGAAAAGATTTGCCCAGGTCCCCGTGCAACATCCGCCACAGCCAGCGCCCGTACTGTACGTAAAGGGGGTCGTTTAAACCCAGCTCTTCCCGCAGGGCCTCCACGGCTTCCCTGGTGGGTTCCACCCCGCCGGAGCGCAAGATAAGCTCTGCCGGGTCACCGGGCGCCAGGTTAATGAGCCCGAAGGTGACGATGGATACCCCCAGCATCACGGGGATGAGGTACAGAAAACGCTTTAGCAGGTAACGGCTCATTTAATGCACGCTCCTGAAAATTAAAAGCCACGAAAAAGCAACCCCCTTTCGATGAGGAAAACATTGCCTTCGTGGCTTTTACCGTTCGAGTTTTTAACTGTTTAGATAGCCTTTGTTAGATTGCCTTTCTTAAAAACCCAACGACTTCGGTCGTCTTACTGGCAAAAATATTCTTTCATTAGTTTCATAATACTACATTGTGTAAAAAATTCCTGCAAAAAAGGCAAAACAAAAATTTTAACTAAAAAGTTTTAATGCAGGCAATTCATATATGAGCATAAGTATTCTCCTATTTAACAAAATCCAGATAGACTTTCCTTAACAGGCAATCTCTGCCTTACAGGCACGGTCCACCCGGCCGGTATACGCATAAGCACGGGCCGGGCAACCGCCGCCGCATAAGAATCTATCCGGACAGTTCCGGCAACCGGCCACTCTTTCCACGGTACGTCCCGGGAGCGGCGTTCCACGGCCAGGTTCTGCAGTCCCCTGACCACGTCCGGGGTTGTTAGCAGTCAACCAAAATTATTGGTTATCCTAGGCAAAAGTAAAAAAATTTTTAACAACAGTTTGACAGCGGTAAGTTTGCCGTGCTAAAGTTTTACTCGAAAGGCAAGCGTCCTATATGGTCGCTGGCGGGGGCCAGCCGTTCCGTTCCCGGGGAGCCTCCCTCTGGGAGCCGATGAACCTGTACCACACAGTGCAAGGAAAGTCTAGTCTTGCCTAAAGTTTGTAATGTGTCAGGAGGAGGTCATAATCCACTTCTTCCAGGAACTTCTTCTGCCTGGTTTCCTTCGGGTTTAAAAGCATAATGTTGATCCTGTCCTCATTGACAGGAGACACTATCCGCACGCGCCTTTCAGAGTACCGGGAATAACTGTAAATTAAGCTGCCGCCCAGAGCACAAAAAGAGCCACTGGACCCCCACTGGTTGGCCACCACCAGGTGCATTTGTTCGGCTATCCTGGCTTCCCAGATAAACTGGCTTTTTTCATCATTCCAGAGGGCGGGAACGCAGAGCACATCCACGCCCTGCTTGGCCAGGCTCTCCAGGCTTTCCGGAAAAAACAGGTCATACCCCAGTAAAATGCCCACCCTGCCAAAGGGGAGGTCAAAAAAGCAAAAATCTTCCTGTCCGGGGCGAGCCCATTCCCTGTCGGAGGGACTTAAGTGTATCTTTCTGTATTTTCCCAGCAATCCCGCCGGACCGATCAACACGGCAGTGTTAAACAGTTGACCGTCTTCCCTTTCCAACACCCCCATCACCACATACAGGTCCAGCTTTTCTGCCTTTCGGACAACCTCCACGGTAACAGGGCCGGGAACCGGTTCGGCCAGTTCTCCTGCCTGTGACGGTTGAGATATGGCCCCTGTTACAGCAAGTTCCGGAAAAACAACCAGGTCGAGCTTCATACCCCTGCGGGCAGCCAGGTCTGCAGCCTGGTCCAGTAATGATAAAATGCGCCGGGTATTTCTCACCGGCTCTTTAGCCTGTGGAGCAAACTGAACAGTGGCTACGGCAAATTCCTTTCCTGCGGGCAACCCCAGCAGCGCCTCCGGTTCAAATTGGGAAAAGGTATCCAGCGTTATACCGGCATAAAATTCCGGCCGCCTGTCGCCCAGGAGGACACCGGCCCCGGGGGTAAAAATTTTTCCGTTTTTTAAAGGCAACGTGCCATAAAGGATGGTGTCATGCGCAGACTGTACTTCCTTTAAAACGCTGCCGTCGGGGCCAATGATAAACGATTGTGAGGCATTACAGTTCATTGTCTTATCCTGACCCGTACGGTTACAGGCCAGTACATAAACTCCGTTTTCCAGAGCCCGGGCACGCCAGAAAACTTCCGGCGGGTAGTGATGGGGCGGCCAGTTGGCCGGGATCAGTAGCACCCGGACACCTTTCAGGGCAGCCATTCGCGCCGCCTTGTACCAGTATGTATCGGCACAGATGAGCACACCCACTCTACCAAAGCAGGTTTCTGCCACCAGCACGGGCAGGTTACCCCTGGCCGCCCAGAGATTTTCCTTAAACGCAGGGGCCAGCTTTCGATGCTCACCCATTACCCGGCCGTCGGGGCCTATGAGCACTGCGGTGTTATAATAAATACCCGATTTTAAATCCACTTCCGGCAGCCCCAGGCAGATATAGACCCCGTACCGGCGGGCCAGGGCACCGAACAATTCCGTGGTCGGGCCGGGAACGGTCTCCACAAAGAGGGAAATGTCCCTTCTGCTTTCAAAGGCATAACCCGTGGTGGCCAGCTCGGGATTTACAATGATCCGGGCACCACCGGCAGCAGCCTCTTCATTTAAGGCCAGCAACCGCCGCAGGTTATGTTCCTTATCTTTCCACTTGATGGCCGCATGGATTAAAGCTACCCTGACTTCTTCCGGCATATTTAACACCTCATCAAGAAACTTTTTTCCCACCCGGAAATTTCCGCCCGTCCGGCCAGATACAATGCCGGGGTTCCTTCTGGCAATTAAAAACGGGCAATCAAAAACCCCCGCTACGCATAAAGCGGGGGCATGGAAAATCAGACCTACCACCTCCCTATCCGCGTAGGCAGCATGGTGAAAAAACGGGGCAGGTCTCCTGGCTCGGGTTCATCGGAACTCCACGTCTTCCCATCCAGCACTCAGCCATGTTATGGTTCCCTTCGCCGTAACCTTATCGTAGCAGTAACCAATTTCTATCAAAGCTGAAAACAAGCTTACTGAGTGCTGGACAGTGACATTATGTGGGTCCCTTCCCCCTCACAGTGGCGGGACCGCGCCGGATTTGCACCGGCTTCCCTTTTCAGCCTGCCCCCATCAGGGAAGCAGGACACCCCGTTACGCATTATTTCAGTTCTAAAAAGGATGATATAAAGACCCGTAACCCAGCCCGTCGCATTAACAACGGTCCACCGAAATCAAGTTTCTACGAAGAAAATCCATTTCTTTGAGCCGTTACCTTTTTCCAGAAACCGCTATCGTTAAGCAGACGGAAGCCGGATTGGATGCCCTGGGCTTTTGAAGATTTCCCCTTTCCCATAAAAAGAGAACTATCCGGTTCTCTTTTGAACGTCAGCTATGCGTAATCATGAGTTCCCTTGACTACCTTTACCCCAAACTTTTCCGTAATCTTTTTGGCAAGCTCGTCCACATCCCTGTAGGGACAGGCCGGCCAGGCGTTAACCATACAGGTGGAAAGGTGGATAACATCAAAATCTACATTCTTCTTAACACAACCGATGTTTGGAATCAATGATCTCCCTGGACATTCACAGGTCAGGAAACCCACCACATTCACAGAATCATAATCCTTAAAGTTTCCTTCCCGGTCCCGGGCGGCTTTAAAACACTTCCACTCGCCGGGACAGCCATAACCCTGGGATACGTAGGAACCACAACTTACAATGAGTACATTCACCTTCCAAATCACTCCTTTTTTGGTTTTGTTATAACATACCACTTATCATATGTCAATTAATTGCTTCATCACTTGTCAATAAAACCTTCCAAACGGGTTCACCGTACACCAAAAAGGCTCAGCGTGGCGCTGTACACCTTTTTGTCGTACTCGTCTTCCCGGCCCAGGGTTTTGTCGGCAACCCGGGTGTAAAAAAGCCAGTGCCCGGGATTGCTCAAGATAAACTTCACCCGTCCTGCATCATCAGTTTTTGCGCTTAGCCCCCAGTCATCTTCTTCCCGCAGGCTCCAGGTCGCCTTCACTTCTGTCCCCGGTAAAGGCCGGCCGCGGTAAAGAACTTCCAGAATTACTTCGTCCCCCACCCGGTAAGCACCGGGGGTAAGAATCAGTTCGAGGTCGTGGGCCAGGTTGATGATTTCCGGTGGCTGCACCACCGGGCCGCAGGTGGCACAGAAATGCCCCACCTGCACGTATGTCCTGGCATACTGGTAGTAGTAGCCCACTTCCCGGGCATCCGGGTAGTCTTTACGCGTCCCCCGGCGGTAAAAACCGTCCGCGGTAACCGCCACCGGCCCGACGTCGTTCTCCACCGTCACGGGCCAGAACCCATCCCGGTCGGGCGTAAACGCCACCAGGTGAAACCGGTCATCTCCCGCTTCTACCTTTAAGGAAAGCTTTGCTCCACCGGGGATCAGCACCCAGGCCGCCAGCCGCGCCGGGTCCGCCAGGCCATCGGGACGCATGGCGTGCCCGTAAAAAATCCGGCACCGGGTTTCATGTCCTTCGTGACCATGACTTCCCTCGGGCAGAACCCAAATTTCGTGACCCTGCACTACCTTCAACATGAAGAACTCCTCCCCTGGTTTAAGTGGTATACTTTTAATGAGAGGACCAATTTGCTAACATTCCTTAATTTTAAAAACGCTCGCCCTGGAGGTGATTTAATGTCCTCCATCCCTGAGCACCTCAAGTTCACCTACGAAGATTACCTGCTTTTGCCTGAAGACAGGCGGTATGAAATTATCGGAGGCGATCTTTTCATGACTCCTTCCCCCAAGCGGGCGCATCAGAAGATAAGTTTAAACCTGGCTACCATTTTATGGTCATTCGCCAAAGCCCACGGCCTGGGAGAAGTTTACGAGGCGCCATTTGATGTGCTTTTCAGCCGCCACGATGTGGTACAGCCGGATGTGCTCTTCGTGAGCCGCGAGAACCTTTCGATTGTGGGGGAAAACAACATTCAAGGGGCACCCGACCTGATCATCGAGATTTTATCGCCTTCTACTGCCGAAAGAGACCTTGACCTGAAGAAAAAGCTGTACGCCCGCCATGCCGTCAAAGAATACTGGATTGTGGACCCCGACGCCCGGAAAGTGACGGTATACCTGTGGAAGGACAATGATTACGTCAAAACCGGAGTTTACGGCGAAGAGGATAGCTGGCAACCTCATCTTTTGCCCGGTCTCACCATCAAGGGCAAGGAGGTATTTGCGTGAACCTCCCCCGGGACAAGCCCGGGGGCTTCGTCCCGGAGGTTTCTCATGTCATCGGAATGCTACCTGCTAAAGCGCAGGTCTTACGCTTTCCTCGTGAGCTACATGGTCGCGTCACCACAACCAGGCCCGGTCCATAGGCGTCTACTACTCATCGTAGATACGTCAGGCCGCTTTTTTCGGCGCCAATACCTGCGGCCGCAGGTATTCCACTTTCCCGGGCAGCCTGCGGCCCCTGGTGAAACTCCCGTGCAGAGCTTTGTCCAGGATGCCGCTGGCTCCCAGCACGTCCCGGTGAATCCCGGTAAACCCGCAGGAAGCATTGCCGCACCGGTATACGCGCCCGGTCTGTCTGGTGTACTCCCCGCATACCGGGCAGGTGCCGGAGGTGCCGCGCTCATCCACCGCTACCAGCTCTGATGTTGTAGACGCAGTGGTTCGTTTTTCCATTCATAGCATGATTATAGCACTAGAACGGGTGTTTGTGGATACACTTGTCGCCCTTGACGGGCGACGCCCCGCTCGATCCACGGGACAAGCCCGTGGGTTTTCAGGGGCGGATTTCTATAAAGATGTTGCTCAGGTGAATGGATTGCCCGCGGTAAGTTGTGTCCAATGTGATGGTGTAAAATTGGTCCCCGCAACTATCACCCCCGGTTCTTCTCAGGCCTCCCGCAATCTATACTGAGCAATCCTTACAGACCGGACGTCCCTCCTGTAAAAAGGCATGATCTTTCATCATTTCTTCGCCGCAGCGGCTGCAGGTAATCATCTCCAGGCAGAGCTCGGGAAGACGTATTTCTGAATCTACAAATTGCATTTCAAAAATTTCTTCCGCCGGGCCTTCCAGGATGTACTTCATCAGGGGTTCCTGGCGGCGGTAAAACTCCTCCCGCTCCTCTTCTGTAGCTACGCCGTTGGCCACCTTTTCCATGAGGGTTACAAATTCATCACCTTCCCTGCTCAGCACCCCTGCCTTTAAGCTTACCCGCAAAGCCTGCCGCTCTCCCATGCGGGCAAAGGTAAAGACGTATTTGCCGTTGTCCCTGTAGACGAAGTTCCTCTTACCAAAGGTGCAACCCGACATCACCTGCACCGCGTCGGCGGCACAGGTACGGTTTTCCACCACGGTTACCAGATTATACCCGGGAAGATGAGCGTTTAGCTTTTCCAAAGCAACCTTTGTTGCCCGGTACCCAATGGCCAACAAACAACAGGGGTGCCCGTGAAAGGATACCACTTTTTCCCAATCGGTCATCTGAAAACACTCCTTCCCTTAATACATGGATCGGTACACAAAGTAATTGATACTGTGCGGGATTATAATCTCCCTCCTTCCTGGACTTTAAGAACGGCCGGACCGGGCGGCCGGGTGAACAATTTTAAACATGAAATATGTTGACTATCAAATTTCATACTCAATCATGGCGAAATGGTGGTAAAAGGCACCCCGGCGGAATTAAAGGCAATGACGGGTAACCCCGGTGCTTCCATGGATGATGTATTTACTTATTTTACCGGTAACTATCTGGATGCGGGAGGGGATTTTCGTGGAATCAGACAGGTTCGCCACATCAGCCGTCGCCTTGGTTAAACCGGCAATAAAAACAGCTGGCATAAAAATATTGATAATAGATATCCTGACCATTGTAGAAATGGAACTGCGCAAGCTGCGCCATGAACCGACCGTTTTATTCACCCGGGCTGTGCAGCCTGTCCTCTGGCTGCTGATTTTCGGCCAGGCTTTCAGCAGAGTACGTGCCTTTGATACAGGCGGGGTAACTTACCAGACATACATGACCCCGGGCATCCTCTCGCAATCGGTAATGTTTACAGCCATCTTCTTTGGTCTTTCGACCATCTGGGAAAGAGATATGGGTATACTGCAAAAGTTTCTGGCCATGCCCATACCCCGGGTGGCGCTGGTACTGGGCAAGGCTCTGGCAGCTGGAGTACGTGCCTTATGCCAGGTAACCATTATTTTTCTGCTTGCGGCCATAACCGGCATACCCCTGCACTGGCACCCGGCCCTCCTGTTAGCAGCCGCCGGTGTGGTCATACTGGGAGCCGTATTTTTTGCCACCCTGTCCATGATTATCGCCGCCATTGTTAAAACCCGTGAACGTTTCATGGGTATCGGCCAGTTAATCACCATGCCCTTGTTTTTTGCTTCCAACGCGCTGTATCCCATCTCCATCATGCCCGACTGGCTGCGCGTGGTGGCATCGGTCAACCCGCTAAGTTATATGGTGGACTTCCTGCGTGGCGCCCTTGTTGCCGGCCAATTGACCAACTGGCAGGCGGACGTAGGAGTTTTGCTGGTAGCCTGCATTCTGGCTACAGCAGTGGGCACATACCTCTATCCCAGAGTGATTGCTTGAACCGCTCTTTTACCTGATCTCAGCCATCCAGCATTTTCAACCTGAGCCAGCCCAGGGTAAATAAAACAACACTCCATCCTCCCAGCACCGCCGCCAGCCGCCAGTTGAATCCGTTCCCGGTCAGGGTGGTGCGTAACAGTTCTGCCGCCGGGGTAAGGGGCAAAAGCTATACCACGTGCTGCAAGAATCCGGGCAGGCGCTCCACGGGGATCAGGGTACCACTTAAAGCGGTTATATCAGCTCAGAAACAGGAAATCACATCCTGGATAAAACCTTCGACCAGCCCCTCTCAAAGTAGATTTACCAACCGTCATCCCCGAGCAGCCAGAACTACCTTTGCCATTCCCTTCGTTCCGGTCATATCCAGCGGCGCCACCGGCGTCACCTGCAGGCCCCACCTGGTCTCTGTTACCACTGCTTCGACCCCATATACAACACGAATGTTCTCCGGCGTAAGCACCGTTTTGGGAGTACCGGCGGCAACAATACGCCCGTTATGCAGCAGCAACAAACGATCGCTAAAGCGGCTGGCCAGATTGAGATCGTGAAGCACCATTACCACCACCCGTCCCTGTTCCGTGGCAAGTTCCCGCATCCGCGCCAGAACCTCAAGCTGGTAACGTATATCCAGGGTCGCCGTGGGCTCGTCCAGTAGAAAAACCTCGGGTTCCTGGGCCAGGGCCCGGGCAATAAGCACTTTCTGCCGCTGGCCGCTGGAAAGTTCACCAAGCTGCCGCTCCCCCAGGTCGGTTAAACCCAAATAGGCCAGCGCCCTGGTTACCGCAGCAAGGTCGCCATGGCTAACTCCCCAGGTGAGGTGGGGACGGCGTCCCTGCAGCACAGTTTCCAGTACGGTGCACGGAAAAGCCTGCCCCGTACCCGGTGGGGGCACATACCCCAAATAGCGGCCCACCTCCCGGCCACGAAGAGCGGCCAGGTTTTTCCCATCCAGAAAAACCGTCCCCATACGCGGCTTCAACACCCTGGCCAGACAGCGCAAAAGGGTACTCTTGCCGGAACCATTGGGCCCTATAATGCCCAATGTCTCGCCGGCCTGTACTTTAAAGGTCACATCTTCCAGAACTGATACGCTTCCGTAGGAAAAACACACGCCCTTAACTTGAAGCCGCACCCCGATTTCCTCCTCTCCTGGATACAGTACCGGGGGTACGCTGGTTTACGGAGCACCCCCGGTACTACCTTAATTAACGGATAATCACCTGCCGGGCAGATGCATTCCACTCTGCCTGCAGCCCCAGCGCCTGGGCTACAAAGCGGTAGGGTAGCATTGTCCGCCCGTTGACTATTTCCGGCGCCACATCCATAGAGATGGGCACACCCTGGAGGAGATAGGACTTTTGCCCCACCCTGAACTGAACCACCCGCTTGCCGCCCAGCAGGGTTACGGTTTGATTTGCACCGTCCCACAGGATGTTTTCGTCACTCAGACCGGCAGCCAGGGCAAGGTATCTCACCGGGGCATAGGTGCGGCCGTTCTTAACGTAAGGCTCCACGTCCATTTCCCTTTCCGTGCCGCCGGCTTGATACATTTTACTGCCAATGGTGAATACAGCCGCCACCCTAATCTGATCCGGGGCAGGGGTGTCACATGTGGCCAGAGGTACTTTCAGTTCATTTAATGTACTGGAAAAAATCCTTTCAGTCTCGCTTAAGGCACTGCCGCTTACTTTCAGATTGACCGCGCCTTCCGGAACTGTTCTATCTACGGTTAACACTATACCGCTGACCGTGATGGTACTACCCTGTGTTTCTGTACCGCTACTTGTTTCAGTACCACTACCGGTTACTCCCCCTTCTGTACTGCTGGCGGACTTTTCTTCTGCTTCACCGGTGGGGGAACCTTCAGACTGCGCAGCAGATTCCTCAATCGGTTTACTAACAGGACTGACACTGGATGTCTTGACAGGAATCACCAGCACCCGGTCGCCCTGTTCGAGTCTGATATTAGTTTTGTCTAAAACCAGATCTCCGGTGTTCACTTCCACCACCGGTTTTTGAGCGAAAGTAACGCCTTCAGGTAGCTCAAGCCTGAGGAATGCCGTGGCACCGCTGGCGTCCCTGGCCCGCACAGCACCAGGCATATTTTCGGTAATCGTCAGCTTGCCGCCGGGCTGGTTGGGAACACCAATGCGTACCGTGGTCTTTTCTGCAACCACCGCAACCGGAGGCTGCACATAGGCTACAGTTACAGTACCCCTGGCCCCGGCAGAGCCGCCCACGGTGATATCCACCTGCTCGGGAGCATCCAGAGCCAGGTCAACCGTGGCATATTTGAAGCAAAAAGCGGTTTTCTCAGTACCTGACCTGATCACGGTAAATTTGACTGTTTGTCTGTCATCGCCCACCGGTATGGGACCGCTCAGTTCGCCATTTCCGGCTTCCCTTTTTACTGTGGGATAAGTGTTCCATTTAACTCCTTCAGGTAATGTTAGGGTGATGGTACGACCCCTGGCCAGATCACCGGCCATCCCCTCAGTCACGGTAAACTCTCCTATCCGCTGGTTGCTGTGGCCGGCAACAACATCGGTGGCAGTTTTGCCGTTGACGGCTGCTCCTGCAGTGCTGTATTCAGCTACTGTAAGCAGAGCCGGATCAACACCCGGATTGTTGCCCTCGTAGCTTACCTGTACATTACCGGGCCGGGCTATGCTTTCGTCCACGGAAACTGTTCCCGAAATAACCACCCGTCCCACCCCGGTATCCTTCGTGGTTTCTTTTTTGATTTGTAAATACAGAACACTCCTGCCACTGGCATCCTCACCAATGGCATAATCAATATCACCTGACTGCCACCCCCAGCTGGGAAGCAGAACCACGGTTTGCCAGGTAAAACCAGGGGAAAGGACAAATTTTACCGTATCCTGTTTTCTGAAGTCGGTACCGTTCATTTTAAGAGCCCCGGGGACATTCTCCTTAAGGGTAATATTAGCCACTTCCCCCCCCAGATCGGTCAAGCTTTCCGGCGAAGCAGCCGTAGCCGTACTTCCACCAATGGAGACATTGGCCACCGTTACCGTCCCGGAACTGAACCCGCTGCTCGGAGGAGCGTCAATGGTTACATTTATCTTCCCGGATTCCTCAGGCGGCAGGGCCTTGATATAAACCTGGTCGAAGTAGATGTAGCAGCGGAAAGTAGATGTTGCAGATTTTCTGTTTATTTTCGCAACCTTAAGGCTAAAAGTGCTCAATCCTTCTTTCCACAGGGTAACGCCACTGCTACCCAGAGGGATCTCATCTCCTATCCTGTACACCGTATAATCAACAGGATAAGTGGCATCGGTCACCGACGGCCAGTAGGATGAGCCGCCAGGGAAATACAAGCGCAATTGCTGCAGTTCCACAAAGGAAGGCAGGCTGATGGTAACCCAATCTCCAGTTTTAATGGAGTTTGCGTACTCTTCTTTGAGCAGTAACGTGCCCAGGGCCACCGTGCTATCGGCACTGACGGTAGGAGTTTCCTGGACTTTAGCTGTTGTATAGGCCGCTGCCGGCCCGGCCGCAGTCAGCAAAAAGCAGGATACGCAAATCAACACCAGAATTTTGCGCAGCATGGCTGTCATCCAACCTCCCTTAAAACCTTTATTTGGCCGGATAAGCATAAGCCCCTTTAAGCTCTATGCCGTGAAACTTTTTGAGCATCTCTTTGTGGATCGCCTCCGGGTCGACATCCCGGAAGAGCTCCGGGTAAATCCATTTGGCGAAGTAGGCCAGGCCGACGATCGCCCGCGGACCGGTATAAATCTCGCTGGAAAGCATATAAACTTTCCCCTGCTGTACGGCGGTAATTTTGTTCCAGCCAGGGCGGCGCATCATTTCGGCGTGCTTCATTTTCATCGCGTCCGCATTCTCCCCGTAACCGCTGGGAACGCTGGTACTGCACGCTTTAATGATTACCTGCGGGTTCTGGGCCACCACCCACTCCGCGTTCACCTTCGGGTAGGGCTGCCGCAGCGCCGCGCAGATGTTCCTCCCCCCAACGCAGTCCAGCATCTGGGCGCCGCCGGAGCCGGGGGCCGCGGCGGAATAGTCCGTATAGCCCTCGAGGTAGACCCGCGGCCGCTTGTTAAGCGGGATGTTCTTCGTCCGTTCCTTAAAAAGCTTCTGGTACTTCTCGAAGTAGGCAAGGTACGCTGCCGCCTCCTTCTGGCGGTTGAGGATAGTCCCCAGGGTGCGGATGTCCTGTGCCATGGTATCGATATTGTAACAGTCGAGAAGCACCACGGGTATGCCCGCCCGCTCAATCTGGGCAATAATTTCCGGCTTCAAGAATCCGCCGTAGCCGAAGACCACATCTGGTTTCAGCGCCAGGATCTTCTCCACGCTCGGAGTGAATGCCTTACCCACCTTCACTTTACGTTTTACCACGGGCGGAAAGTCGGCGGTGTCCGCGACGCCAACAATTCTTTTCTCCTCCCCGAGGGCATAGATGAGCTCGGTGACGTCGGAGTTCACCGAGACGACCCGCTGCGGCGGGCAGGGAACGCGGACCGTGCGGCCGTGGGAGTCCTTGATGGTAATCCGCTTTGGCGGCGCAGGAGCGCTCCCGCTACCGGCACTACCGCTACCGGTAACAATAATCACTGTGCGTTTCGTCTCGTTCCAGTCCACTTTGGCGCCCAACGACTCGCCGATAAAGCGCAGGGGGACCATTGTCCGCCCGCTCAGTATCTTACCCGGCACATCGAGCGTAACGGGCTTGCCGTTCACGTAGGCCGTCCTCTGGTCGATAACCAGCTTAATGGTGGTGCCGCCCTTTATCCCGGTAACGGTGCGGGTTCTATCGTCCCACTCAACCCGGGCCCCAAGGGCTTCAAAGATGGCCCGGAGAGGCACCAGCGTGCGACCCTGTTCGGTCACTGGCGGCGCATCGCAGGAAAGCCTCTCGCCATCAATTGTGATGGCGATCGCCGACGCCTCCGCCGACAAAATACCTTTCCCACCCAGTAAGGCAAAAATAAACGCCATCAAGAACCAGAGAAGCACCACTTTCTTGCTCTTTAGCATCAAAGACCCTCCTTATCAGCCCCGGAAAAAAACTACGCTCACAACTTCCCTCACATTTTTTAAAACTTAAAACTTTAACGTGTAACTTCTAACTTCCCACCTCTACTTCTCACCCCCACCACTGCCGCTTTTTCTTGATTAGGAGGTAGATGAAAAAGGGAGAGCCCATCAGGGCGGTGATAATCCCTACCGGAATTTCCGTCGGCGCAATGATGGTCCGCGCCAGGGTATCGGCCAGAAGCAGGAGCACCGCTCCCATCAGGCAGGAGCAGGGGATCAAAAACCGGTTGTCGCTGCCCACAAGCATCCGGCAGATGTGCGGCCCCACCAGGCAGACAAACCCGATGATGCCGGTGAAGGCCACCGTAGCCGCAGCAGCAAGGGTAGCCAGAGTCAGGGTATAAACCCTCAGGCGCCCTACATTTATCCCCAAGCTTGCCGCCACCTCCTCCCCGGCCCCCAGGACGTTGAGATCCCAGGCGTACAGGAGCAGTCCGGCCATACAGAACAGCACCACCGGAGTAAGCAGCATCACAGTCTGCCAGTCCGCCCCCCAGAAGCCGCCCATCAGCCAGACGACGAGTTCCTTTAAGGCATCGTTATTGGAAATGTATTTTAAAAGCGATACCCCTGCCTGGAAGAGATAGCCCACGGCCACCCCGCCCAGAACCAGCGTTTCGGGCGCCATGCCCTTGAACCGGGCCAGGGAGAAAGCCAGGAGTGTGGTCAACCCCCCGAAGATGAAGGCGTTGGTAACGATGAGCCAGCGCGATACGTCAAGATAGTTCCCGCCCACCAGGCCCGTCCCCAGCACGATGGCCAGGGCCGCCCCAAAGGCCGCGCCGCTGGAAAGCCCCATCGTGTAGGGCGAGACCAGGGGGTTGCGCAGCACCCCCTGCATCACCGCTCCGGCCCCGGCCAGGCTCATCCCGGTGATGGTGGCCAGCAGAATGCGGGGGAGGCGGATCTCCCAGACCACCGTCTCGGCCAGATCACTTTCCAGGGTTACCGGCACACCCAGATGGGAAAGAATTACCCGCCAGACGTCCGCCACACTTATCCCGGCAGCTCCCACCGCGGTAGCCACCAGGGCAGTAGCACCGGTTAAGCCGAGCAAAACACCGACCAGGAGGATTTTCCGGCCGATGTGGCGGGAATATGCCGTTTTAATAGCACTTATATCTGCCCCCGGACCGGGGCCACCTACTTCGACGGGTAAACCCATACGCCTTTAAGCTCCTCCCCGTAGAACTTCTTGAGCATCTCCCGGTGCACCGCCTCCGGGTCTATATCTTTAAAGAGCTCCGGATGCAGCCACTTGGCGACGTAGTATTCGCCCGCCGCCCCGCGGGGCGCACAGGTAATGAGATCCGAAATCAGGTAGACCCGGCCATGCTTTACAGCGTTCGTATTTTTAAGGCCCGGGCGGGACATGAGCTGACGGCGGAGTTCCTCCAGTTTTTCAGTATCCTTTACTGTCCAGCCGGAGAGTTCACGCCCGACATATTTAATAATCACGTCCGGATTCTTAGCTGCCACCCATTCCGGATTGACCACGGGGTTAGCCACTCCCAGTTCGGCAGCAATATTGATCCCGCCGGCCCACTCAATTAGCGGCTGCAATCCTGAACCAGGACCACCTGTTTTCCAGTCACCGTAAGAATACTCCCAGTATACCTTTGGCTTTTGCCCGGAGCCCAGTTCTTCTGTCCGTTCCCGGACTGTCCGCCACTGCTTCTCAATGTAAGCTGCAAAGGCATTGGCCCGTTCCTGACAGTTAAAAACCAGGCCCAGCGTCCGAATTTCCCTGGTTAAAATTTCTGTTTTGTAGCCATAAATTTTCAGGACGGGAATTCCGGCATTTAGAAGCTGATCCCTTTGAGGGGATTTCAGAAAAGCTTCGATGACCAGGTCCGGCTTGAGTGCGATAATCTTTTCCACGCTGGGGGTAAAAGAACTTCCTGCATCTTCAACTCCCAGAACATATTCCGGCCACCCATTCTTTTTGGTGGATTCATCAACCGCGATCACCGCTTTTTCTACTCCCAGAGCCTTTACTATCTCCGCCGGATAAGCACCCAGAACCACCACCCGCCCGGGCGGGCAGGGAACTGTAACTTCGCGTTCCTCAATTTGCCCATCAGGGTTAATCAGCTGCTCTTTAACGGTCACCTCTTGCCTGGAAGACCCGCCCTGGCTGGAAGTACAGCCACTGCCCAGAATAGCTACCACCAGCAGTACCGCTACCGTTGCAGGCAACCACTTCTTCCCCCAAATCATTGGCTACCCTTTCCCCCCCGAAAGCAAAACTAACTCCCCAGCTTAGCCTTGATTTCCCGCATCTTGGCTCCCCAGTCGGCCACCTCCTCGGCGGTGAGGATGTCGATGGCGCCGCCCTGGAAGTCGCCCTTGATGTCGCCCATTCGCTCCTCCAGCCAGCCTTCGATCTCCAGGTAGTGTTCTTTCAATCCTTCCAGCACTTCGGGATCGGCATTCCACAGGCCCCGCTGGTGGGCCTCCAGCAACCGGCGGGCGATTTCTTCCAGCGCCCAGGGGTTGTGTTCTTCAAAGAAACGGCGGTTTTCTTCGTCCAGGATAAAGGTCCTGGTGATGTCGTCGAAGATCCAGTCGTCCACTTCCTGCGTGGTGGCTTCCCAGCCGTAGACCCGGCCAATACGTTTGGAAATGTCCCCGGCGCCTTTATAACCGTGCCGCTTCTGCCCCTCGATCCACTTCGGGTTCAAAAGCTTCGTCCGGACCACCCGCCGGATCTCATCGGCCAGGGTGCGTACTTCCACATGCTCCGGTTCCCTGGTATCGCCGTAGTAGGTCCTCACCTCTTTGCCGGAGGCCACCCGGGCGGCGGCAGTCATCCCGCCGTGGGTGCCGAAGTAGCAGCAGCAACCAAAGAGGTCGTACTCGTCGGTAACCACCTTGTTGTAGGTTACATCCACCGTCTTCAGGCTGGCCTGCAACTGGCGGAAGGCCTCCTGGCCAAAGACGCCCTTGCCGTAGGCGTAGCCATTCCAGTAGATAAAGATATCGGCCAGGTCCTTCTCTTCTTTCCAGGCCGAGGCGTAAACGGCCAGGTTTACCCCGGCCATGTAGGTGCCGGGCTTCGAGGCAAAGATGCGTAAAGTGGCGTCCCGCCAGGCCTGCGGGTCGTTCTGCCCGTCCAGCCGGGCCAGGGTGTGCTTGCGGACGTAGTTCTGCTCCGGCGGCTCGTCCAGGGCGGCCACGGTCTGAATGGCCTCATCTAAAAGCTCCACGCAGTTGGGGAAGTTGTCCCGGGTAATGCCGGATACCCGCACGGTCAGGTCAATGCGGGGGCGTCCCAGTTCTTCCAGCGGGATTACTTCGATACCCGCCACCCGACCGTTGGGCAGCCACCGGGGACGCACGCCCAAAAGGTAGAACATCTGCCCCAGGCCTTCGCCGTCGGCCCACATGATGTCGTTGCACATCCAGTAAAGGGCAATGTTTTCCGGATAGCGGCCTTCATCAGCCAGGTGTTTTTCCAGAATTTTTTCCGCCAGGCGCCTTCCCACTTCCCAGGCCGCCCGGGTGGGCACCCGGTGGGGATCCAGGGAATAGAAGTTGCGGCCAGTAGGCAGTATATCGTCCCTGCCGCGGGTGATCAGCCCCGAGGGACCGGCCGGAATGTATCTCCCCTCAAAACCGGCCAGCAGCGATTCGATCTCCTCTGAAGCCTCAATACGCTCGTTCAAATCCAGCACCCGTGGTAAAAGGGCGTTTACTTCCGGCAAAGCCTCGGGGCAGAGAAACTTATCCCCCAGGACCTCTTGAGCAAAACCCGGATCCACTTCCTGTCCCTTTAAGAACCGGCCAATAAAGGCTTTAGCCGCAGCATCAATTTCTTCCAGGAGAGCACCATAGGACTTGCCGTAACGAGTCGAGAACCTTCCCTGGTCGGCCAAAAGCCCGGCCAGATCCAGATTCATGAGGCCGGCCACGGCCCGGCGCAAAGAGACCTTTTCCCCGGCGTCAAAGCGCAGGATGGAGTTGATGAATTCCACCCGCCGCTCTCCTTCCGGTATCTCGCCGAAGATGTGCTGCCCGTCCTGGATCTGCGTATTGCGGATGGTGGAAAGCACGGCATGGGCTTTTTCGGCAATGACGGAAAAATTGTCATGGCCGCCTTCCACGGGAATCTGCTTGTCCAGGTTGGTCTTTTTGATTTCTTCAATAATTAAATGCTCCAGAGTATGGGCCCGGGCCGGGTCGGCCACCCTGGCTTTTTCGTATTCCTCCAGGTAGCGCTCCAGCCCGGCCAGCTCGTCGTAGAGACCACCCCCGGTCATCACCGTCTGCATGTGGTCCACCAGGGTGGCATAGCTCCTCCTTTTGGCAATGGTGCCCTCCGGCGGGTTATCCGCGTTGTAGATGTAAAGGTGAGGGAGGGATCCGATGGCTAAATCCGGGTAACACTCGCCGGAGAGTCCCACGCCCTTGCCGGGCAGAAATTCCAGGTTGCCGTGGGTGCCTACATGAACGATCACATCCACGCCAAAGTCCCGCTCCAGGTAGCGGTAGGTGGCCAGGTACTGGTGCGGCGGCGGGATGTCCGGGTCGTGCAGGATTTTACAGACCTGCCCGTCGCAGCGGGCACCGGCACAGCCCCGCTTCGGCTGCACGCATACCACAGCGTTGCCATATTGAACTCCGGTAATGACGATTTTCCCTTCGTGGACCATGGCCGCGGGTACGCCGTTTTTGGCTTCTCCAGGCGGGGCACCCCAGGCTTCAGTAAGCCGTTCCTTCACCCGCAGAGATAAATGATCATACCATTGCCGGTATTCTTCCACGGGCATGAGCTTTAACGCCCCGCCCTTGCTGATAATTTCATCAGTGGTAGTCCAGCGGAATTCCGAGATGGCCTTCCGGTTCATAATGGCGTCAATTAACTCTTTGCCGCTGGCAGGAACTTCCACGGAATAACCCGTTTCCTTCATACGGCGCAAAATCCTGGCCACGCTCTCCAGGGTGTCCAGGTTGGCTCCACCGCCCACCGTGGCTTCCACCGAGGCACATGGGTTGTTGTGCAGGATAAACGCCACTTTTCGCTCCTGCACCGGCTTTTGCGCCAGTTCAACCCACCTGGCCACTCTTTCTACCAGGTGCCGGCAGCGCTCTTCCACCGGCACGCGGATTTCCAGCTCTCCTTCACGCCTGGCTCCGGCAATGAAAATCGGCTCGATGACCCCTTCAAACTCGGGTAGAGCTACACACCAGGCAATGTCCCGGTTTAAACCCTGGGGATCTTCTGCCCATTCCTCCACCGTGCGGTAAAAGGAGGTTACCGGCTGGAAGACGGGCACGCCCAGCCGCTGTAAGAGGGTCACTCCTGAAGAGGCCACATCCTCGCGCAGGAAGTCATCGGTTCGGGTGCGGGCTTCCAAAAAGAAGGAGAGCAGTTTAACCAAAGCGTTGATCCGGGGCCGTCCCCCGGAGTCGAAGAAATACTCCCTGACCACTTCTCCGGAACCCCTGGTGCCCAATTCGGCATCTTTCAGGGAATAGCAAAAAGCAGGAATTACCTTTAATCCTTTTTCTTCCATCAAACGAATTAATAGGTCCTCTACAGCCAGGTTGCCGTTTACCCAGTTGTTGCGGGCAAAGAGCAGGCCCACGGTGGGAGCGGAAGCGACCAATGATTGGGGCCAACCGGCTTGACTGAGGTATGTCTCGTACCAGGACAGGTAATCTTCCACCGTAGCAAAACAACCAGAAGCGGCCGGGTGGTAAATACCCTCCCAGGGGAAGGTAAGCGGCTCGCTGTACTCCAGCCGTTCACCCAGAACTTCGACAGCCAGATACCGGAGCATGTGGGCAAAGTTTTCTTTGCCGCCCTGAACTATATATGTGTAGCATTTGGAAACCACATCCGGCCCCACTGTTGAAAGGACCCACAAAGCCGGATCATGGGCCACGCAAACCACGGGCCTGGCCAGTCGTTTTACCGTCTTTTCCAGTTCATCCCAGACAATTTCTGCCGCTGAACGGTAAAGGAAAATCAGGTCGGCCCGGGCCATGTCCTCGAGGGCTTCAGTGAGATCTTCCTTACCCTCATCTAAAAAGCGGGCCGAGTAAACCTTAACCTCCAGCTCGTCCCTGACCAGCTCTGCGGCCCGCCGCATAGTGGTGGTGTGGCTGTGCCACATCACGGCGGCAATTTTTTTCATGAAACCACCCCCTGTCCATAAAATAAAAAGCCACGAAGACAATAACCCTCCTTCGTAAAGGAAAGTTCCGCCTTCGTGGCTTATTGCTTAAAATTTTAAGTTTTCAAGAGCAGTTAGTTTTATTTAATTAATTTTCCCTGTGGCGACTTCAGTCGCCTTCTTCTCTGCCAGGGTTATTCAACATAAAATGCAAATTTCCTCTCTTCACTTTTCTGCTCAAATGTATTTTTTAAGGTATTTTTTTCGCAGGGTAAGGCTATCTGACCCTCTTCACCACCATTACGCCAGCAACAAATAAGACCACCGCGTACCCCACCAGCACTGCCAGGGATACGGGCAGAAGCCCGTCCCCGCGGGCCAGGGCACGTAAGGCATGGCTGGCGTGGGTTAAGGGCAGCACCTCTATTATGTACGCTACAGCCCCGGGCAGGCGGTCGGGGGAAAAGAAAGTACCGCATAAAAAGGACATGGGCAAAATAACAAAAGTAGCAAAGTTGGCCATATCCTCGTGGGAGTTGATGGTCATGGCCGCCACCACTCCCAGGGCGGCAAAGAGAAAACAGGTGAGGATGACCACCAGGAAAAACCACCCATTTATAGCAAGGTGGGCTCCAAACACAAAAGCCAGGGCCAGAATGATCAGAGAAGCAACCAGCCCGCGCACGGTGCCCGCCAGCACTTTGCCCAGCACAAAAGCACCGGCGCCGATGGGAGCAATCAGGTATTCCTCTAAGGTTTTGTGGTACAGGCGGCTCATATTCAGGGAAACGCCCACGGCGTTAAAACTGGTATTCATGGCCGAAAGGGCGATAATCCCGGGCACTACAAATTCCAGATAGTTGCCCCCATTCATTTGAATCCCCCGGCCCAGCCCCCAGCCAAAGGCCACCAGATATAAAAGGGGGCTGACCAGCCGGGAAGCAAAGAATTTAACAAAGGTGCGCCTGAAAACCACCATTTCCCGCCAGAATACGGTGTAGAAATCGATCTCAATCACCCACCTTACGCCCGGTTAGCTCGACGAAAACATCTTCCAGGTTGGCTTCCCGGATTAAAACATTTCCATCCAGCTGGCCGGCATAGGCCAGGGCCCTATCACGGCTGGGAAAAAGTTTATAACCGGTATCCTTACCTCCAAAAGATTCCACCACCACTTCTCCTACCTTTTGCTTTAATTCCCGGGGTGTCCCCAGGGCAATCAACAGGCCTTTATCCATAATGCCCACACGGTGGCAGAGAACTTCTGCTTCTTCAATGTAATGGGTGGTTAAAAGGACAGTCATGCCTTCATTGTTCATACGCCGGATTAAGTCCCAGATCTTGCGGCGGGTCTGGGGGTCCAGACCCACGGTAGGTTCGTCTAAGAAAAGAACTTTTGGGTTGTGCATCAATGCCCGGGCAATCATCAACCGGCGTTTCATGCCGCCGGAAAATTTGTTCACCAGATCCCCTGCCCGCTCCCGGAGTTCCACGTAGTCCAGGAGTTCCTCGATTCTCTCCTGCCGGCGGGAAGCAGGAATCCTGTGCAGGCGCCCGTGCAGTTCCAGATTTTCCCGGGCGGTCAACTCCTGGTCCAGGTTCATATGCTGGGGCACCACGCCGATTTCCTTTTTAACCCTGTCCAGATCCCGCATAACGTCATAGCCATTGATTAAAGCCGTGCCGCCGGTAGGTTTGGTGAGCATGGTCAACATCCTTATAGTGGTAGTCTTACCGGCACCGTTGGGACCGAGCAGGGCAAAGATCTCCCCTTTCTTAATATGCAGGTCCAGGCCGGCTACAGCGATAATGTTTCCGTAATGTTTGGTCAACTGGCGAAGCTCAATCACTCTGTAAACCTCCGGCTCAATATCACTGCGCGTAAAAACCGGTGCACCCTCCCTGCCCACGCCGTCATATTACCGGTGGCTGTGGCCGTGGTGATGATCGTGAAAATGGCGGGCTTTTTGTCCACCCATGATCACCTGCAGTTTCTCCCGGTCGATATCCATTTCCTGGAATGGCTTGCGACGCATGCGGTGGAGCAGGGCCAGGTTCACCGAACTGTGCACATCATCGCGGGTAACCTCCGTCCGGCCGGCCAGGGCGGCCATGGTTTTGGCCGCCTTCATCATCACCAGGTCGGCCCGGTGGCCGTCCACACCCATTTCAATGGCTATCTTTGCGATCAGATAAAGCATTTCCTCCGGGATTTCTACTTCCGGCAGCAGTTTTTTAGCCGCCACGATTTGCCGGCGTAACTTTTCCTCTTCCCCCTCCCACTGCCTGGAAAACCCTTCGGGATCTTCTTCAAAAGCAGCCCGGCGCCTGATTACCTCCACCCGCAGCTCCGGGTCCATAATACCGGTGATATGTACACAAAGGCCGAAACGGTCCAGCAACTGGGGCCGCAGTTCACCTTCCTCCGGATTCATGGTGCCCACCAGAATAAATTGTGCCGGGTGGGTGAAGGAAACCCCTTCCCGCTCCACAGTGTTTACTCCCATAGCTGCGGAATCCAGCAACACATCGACCACGTGATCGTCTAAAAGGTTTACCTCATCCACATAAAGAATACCCCGGTTGGCCTGGGCCAGAACACCCGGTTCGAAGTGCTTTTCTCCCTTTTTGATGGCCTGCTCAATGTCCAGCGTCCCCACCACCCGGTCTTCAGTGGCTGATACGGGCAGGTCCACCACCCGCATTTTTCGCCTGGCCCGGGGCAGTTCCTCGCCCGCGGCAAGGCGTTGCCGGCAGTCCATACACATGGTGGTGATATCATCGGGGTCACAGCTAAAGGGGCAGTCGGCAACCACATCAATCTCCGGTAATAATGCCGCCAGAGCCCGTACGGCGGTGGATTTGGCGGTGCCCTTTTCACCCCGGATGAGAATACCAGATAGTTTGGGGTTGACAGCATTTAACAACAAGCCTTTTTTCATTTCCTCCTGCCCGACAATGGCTGAAAAAGGGTAGATATATTTCATCTTCCCATCTCCTGTATTTTAGAATTCTTAAATTATTTCCCGCACTGCCTGAACCAGGATATCGGCCTTTAAATCGTCTATTTTGTAATATTCCGCCCCCAGGGCAAAAGCCAGCTCCCGGGCCAGGCCAAAGGTAATAAAACCATCTTTTTCTACATCGATGACTAAAGTTTTAATTCGCTCTTCTTCCCGGATTATCTCTGCTACCCGGCGGACCTCAGCCAAAGGCTTATCCTGCCCCATGCTGACATTCGCCCGCCCATCGGAGATAAGAATCAAAAGAGGCGATATGTTCGGGTCCTTGTACAGGTGGGCCCTGGCTACTTCATAAGCCCTGTACAGCCCGGCGGAAAGCGGGGTCTTCCCGCCGGTGGGCAGTTCTTCCAGCAGCTTATAACCCATCTCCACGCTACCGGTGGGCGGCAGCAAAACTTCTGCCGTATCCCCCTTAAAGGCCACCAGACCGATTTTATCCCGCTTCTGATAGGCATCCATCAAAAGGGAGAGAATCGCACCCTTGGTTTCCACCATACGCTGCTGCGCCCCCATGGAGCCGCTTGCATCGACGACGAAAAGCAAAAAGTTCCCGATGCGCTTTTCCCGCACTTTTTCCCGGATGTCTGCCGGTGTAAGCGCCACAGCCAGGCCATTCTTTTCTCGATAAACCTGATAGGGGGCCGCCGCCCTTATGGTGGCGTCAAAGGCCAGATCGTTGTTTTTGCGCTGCATGGTACTGCGCACATATCGCCCGGCCCGGGTGGCTGTCCTGGTGCGGGAACGGCGCCCGGAGCCTTTGCGCAACAGACGGTCCCGGTCATAAGTAATGCGCCGGACCGGAAAGGGCTGCCCCACGGCAAAGACCACATCCTGCGCAGCTGCGGGAGGAGCGGAAGCCTGATCCGGCTCATCCTGTGTGGACGACTCCTGGTCCCGCGATTCCTGTTGTTCTGCCAGCCGGCTATCTTCAAAAGGTTCCCCGGCCGGGGCCTCTTCGCTTTGTTCCGGGTTTTGTTCCTGATGATCTTCCTCTTGCGGCGGTTCCGGTTCCTCTTGAGGCGGTTCCGGCTGCTCCGGAGGCGGCGGAGGAGCTTCCCTCGCCCGGTGTAGGAGAACCAGCTCTGCCGCTTCCAGGATGTCATTTTCGGTTACCTCTATCCGGCCGTCGAAGGCGGCAATAGTCCGGGCAGCAGCGGCCATGACAATATCGGCCCGGTGCCCGGCCGCCAGGGCTTCCATGCTCAAACGGGCAGCCAGGTGTAACAGATTCTCCGGGATGGTAACCCGGGGGAGCATAGCACGGGCGGCAATGATTTTCTCCCTTAACCTTTGTTCTTCAGGCGCCCAGCAGGCCAGAAAACCCATTGGATCCGCATCAAAGGCCTCCCGGCGGCGGATGATTTCCACCCGTTGCTCCGGGTCGTCCACCCCCTCAATTTGCACACAAAGGCCGAAACGGTCCAGCAGCTGGGGCCGCAGTTCTCCCTCCTCCGGGTTCATGGTGCCCACCAGGACAAACTCCGCCGGGTGGGTGTATGAGATGCCTTCCCTTTCCACCACATTCACGCCCATAGCCGCCGCATCCAGTAAAACATCCACAATATGATCATCCAGCAGGTTGACCTCATCTACGTAGATGATTCCCCGGTTGGCCCGGGCAAGCACCCCGGGCTCGAAACGGGGCCGGCCGTGCTTGATGGCGTATTCAAAGTCCAGGCTGCCCACCACCCGGTCCTCGGTGGCCGAAACAGGCAGATCAATGACCTGCACCCGGCGACTGGTTTTTTCCAGCTTCTGGCCGGCCGCCAACCGTTCTCTACACCCGGGACAAAGGCAAGCAAGGTCATTGGGATCGCAGTTAAAGGGACATCCTACCACCACTTCAATCTCCGGCAACAGGGCAGCCAGTGCCCGCACGGCGGTGGACTTGGCCGTACCCTTTTCCCCGCGGATGATGATTCCCCCCAGGCGGGGGTTAATTGCATTCAAGATCAACCCTTTTTTCATTTTTTCCTGGCCGACAATGGCCGTAAAGGGGTATGTTACCCGCTGAAAAACCGACATTAATGGACCCCCCATGTGAAGATAAACAGCGGCTTTAACCCTGTCCCGCGCACCTGGCGGCCATTATAGTCTTCACCCGTTCTACCAGAAAATCAATTAAATGGGGCAGCGGCTCGGCAACCACCCCCACTATCTCTACATTGGAGCGATTCAGGTGTAAAAGAATTTTTCTCGCCGGGCTTTTAGCCACCGCTTCGGCCATGGCGGGGGTAAATTCCCCCAGCATGCTGTGGGGCATCAATAAGGAAATGGTTCCCACAATAATGTCCACCTTATCCGCATTATAAATAACGGCATTTTCACCGCTGGCTGCATCATTGGCTCCGGCCTTGAGCATCAGAGCCGCCGCCATGGCGTTGGTACCCAGGGCAATGATTTCCACCTCATCCCCGGGCAGGACCTTGCGTAACTTTTCCACAATAACCCGCCCGATACCCCCGCCCTGTCCGTCAATTACCGCAATACGCATAACTTTTTGTTCCTCCGGCTTAAAAAAGAAATGGGCGGCATGTGGGGGTGACCGCTCCCCACATGCCAGGACGAAAGGAGGTGGGCATACAGGGTTGACCAGGCCACTGTATACCCTTCAGGAAGGGGCCAGACCTGTTTACCGGGGATCCCGTCCGGCAAACAGGCACAGGGTTAAAGCTAACGCCAAGGTTTAGCTCGGAACCCCCCAAGTCAATTGCGGCTGATGCCGCACTGCCTGCCCCGGGCAGGCAAAAATAAGAAAACCATGAAAGCCTGCCCTCCTCCCTGGAGGAAAACAGCACCTTCATGGTTGCCTGTAATCTAAGTCTTAAATTCGTCTTAAATTCGGCTAACAACTCAGTGCCCGACGATTTCTAAAGCCAGGCGGCTTCTGCCGCCCTTTAATGTTTCCCATTAACATTTCCATGAAAGTTATTCGCCATCAGTTTTAAAGTTCCTGCTGCCCCTGCAAATTTTTTATCCCCAATTTTGCTCCCTTCCTTTTCAGGGTAAAAATCAAAGCCAGGCCGGCAATGGCGGCCCCAGCACCGGTAAACAGCAATAATGGAGTATTCAATGTTCCGGTCCCCTCTAATTTCAGCAACAAAATCTCACTCCCGGCGCCTTTTTCCATCCCCTTTCTCCCGCCCACAACATACCCGCCGTCTGTTGACTGCAGGATGCTGTAGCCGCTGTTGCATCCGGCGCCGGCGATGGTCTTCTCCCAGACAGGATCGCCGTTTTTGTCTGTTTTCACCACCCAGGTATCATAGCCGCCCCCGGCGGATTCTTTTTTACCCGCCAGGATATACCCGCCATCCCCGGTCTTGCGGACGGCATAAGCTGAACCGGCGCTCTGGCCCCCGTAAGTTTTCTCCCAGAGCAAATTTCCATCAGGGTCAACCCCGACCAGATAAGGTACCAGAATCCCGCCCTGCCCGCTGGTGATCTCCTTCTCGCCGGCAATCACATAGCCACCACCTGTGGAGGGAGCCAGGGACCAGCCGTAATCCGACCCCCTGCCACCGTATGTTTTCTGCCAGATCAGCCGTCCATTTCTGTCCGTTCGCAGCAGGTATACATCGGGATTTCCGTTACCAAAGGATTCAGCATTACCGGCTACAAGATAACCGCCGTCATCCATTTCCAGCACGGCATAACCGCAATCGGAACCCTTACCGCCGTATGTTTTTTCCCAGAGCTTCTGGCCGGAAGAATCCAGCTTGATCAGGTAGACGTCATATATGCCCGCGCCAAAGGACTCCGTACCCCCGGCCAGGATGAAGCCACCGTCTTTTGTCTGCTGCACGGACCAGGCATAGTCACAATACCGGCCGCCGAAGTTCCGTTCCCACAAGGGCTCGCCCTTTTCATCCGTCCGCACCACATAAACATCGTGGTCATAGCCGTTTCTGGATTTCGTATCTCCAACAATGATAAAACCGCCGCCGCGGACTTCCTGTACACAGTAACCGCAGCTATAACCATTGCCCCTGTATGTTTTTTGCCACAGCCTGTTTCCCTTACGATCATAACGGGCAAGGAAAACATCAGAACCTTCTTCCCCGGACTTGATCCAGCCGGTACAAACATATCCTGCGTCCCCTGTCTGGACCACACAGCGGGCCTCTCCTTTGTCTGGAGTACAGGACCACTCTACCGCCGGAGCCTGCCCGGGAGCTGCTTCTACCTGCCCGGGAAAAATTAATCCTGCGGCGGCCAGGCAAAAGGGCAGTAAGAGCAGGAAAAACAAAAACGGCCTTCTCATTAACAAAGCATTCTACCCTCCTTATCAATATCCCAGATACCGGCAACTACTCTTTAAGAGTCCTCCTCTTCTTTTGTTTTTTCATCACCTTTCCTTATCACCTTTCCAGATATTGTATGTCCATCTTCTTATGGAAATATTGCAGAATCTTCAAGGTCTGGTGCCCCAGGGCGGCACAGAAGAAAAGATTGCCGGCAGCCCGCAGGGAGTCGAAGCTAAAACCCGCCGCCCAGGTGAGAAAATAGGTCTGCCAGGTCAGGGGGCGCATAAATACGGTCCACTGCCAGACATCCATGA
The DNA here is from genome assembly GCF_000686645.1 of Desulfofundulus thermocisternus DSM 10259. Taxonomy (NCBI): domain Bacteria; kingdom Bacillati; phylum Bacillota; class Clostridia; order Eubacteriales; family Peptococcaceae; genus Desulfofundulus; species Desulfofundulus thermocisternus. The sequence continues at coordinate 62,071 of NZ_JMLG01000008.1, read as the reverse complement.
TAGCCCCGTAAAGGTAGCCCCAGAGGAAACAGACTGCGGTCAGGGTTTTGTTTCCCGCCTGTGGGAACAGGGCTTTGACCACCGCTCCGGAAACACCCACCAGCCCCCAGCAGAGCATCTGCCAGGGCGTCCAGGATCCCTGCCCCATAAAGAAGTTGGAAATCAAAGGGGTCATAGCCCCGGCAAAGAAGCCGACCCGCGCACCATAGACAAATCCCGTTATCTCCACCAGAAACATGGTGGGCTGCAGAAATAAAAGACCCACTCCCGTCACCGCCCGGCCGGCCGCACAGAGGGCGGCCAGCACGGCAATAACCGATACCTGCCGGGAGTCCAGCGCTCCTTTTTTCTCCATGGCGGACAAAAGCAATAAAACGGCAAGAATGCCGGTCAATGTGGTGTACAGCCCCCAGCTCGTCCCCATATGGCCTTCTCTCCCGTACTTTTGATTAAGACGGCCGGTTTAGCGGCCAGAAGCGGCCCAAGCTGTTCCTGCGCTTCGGCAAAGGTGAGCACTCCATCGCAAATGCCCCGGCACAACTTGCTGATCTGCGGAGAATAAAATACAGATCTTCCCAACACCGCGTGCTTTTCCCCGTCGGCGACAATCCTTCCCGCAAATATCATCACCACTCTTCCGGCAAACTCGGCCGCAAACTCCACATCGTGGGTCACCACGATTACCGTTTTGCCCTTTGCGGCCTCCTCTTGCAGAAAATGTCCCAGTTCCGACTTTAAACCCAAATCAACCCCCCTGGTGGGTTCATCTAAAATGATCAAACCGGGGTCGGTAACCAGAACGGAAGCTAAAGCCACCCTCTGCCTTTCCCCGCTGCTCAGCTCCCGTGGATTTCGCCGGCGGTAGGGCTCCAGTTGCAGTCTGTGCAGGATTTCCTCCACCTGCCCCCGGTCTTTTAAGCCGAAATTACGCATGGTGAAAAGCAGCTCATCTTCCACCGTCTCCTGGAAGAGATAGTCGTTAGGGTTCTGGGATAAGTAGGCGGTAAACTTTCTGATCTCTTTAAAACCATTCCGGCCCACCTCTTTTCCCTGCACATAAACCCTGCCCCGGCCCGGCCTGAGCAAACCCACCATGATCTTGAGCAGGGTCGATTTACCGGCGCCGTTTTCTCCCAGGATGGCTACAAATTCCCCTTCTTTTATATCAAGACTGATATTTTTTAAAACCTCTTGACCGCCCGGATAACCAAACCATACATTTTTCAAGCTGATAATGCTATTTTTCTCATGCTCTTTTATATTAGAATTATGGTTACGGCGGGGAACATCTGGTTTCGTAACGGCTATATTTCCTTTTAGGTAAGACTTTAAGAGTTCCCGACCTTCCTTTACCGTAACGGGTACAACCGGCGAGTTGAGGCAGGCAAAAAACCTGGCCACAGGCGGCACAAAAGGAAGTCCCTTTCTGACTGCTTCCCGGGCTCCCTCGGCGGCACTACCGTGGCAGATAATTTCGCCCCCGGCCATGAGCAGCACCCGGTCTGCTAAATGAAAACATCTTTCCAGCCTCTGCTCAACCATGATCACCGTAAAGCCCATTTCTTCATTAAGCCTTTTCACCACATTCAGGATTTCTTCCGCCGAGACGGGGTCCAGTTGAGAGGTAGGTTCGTCAAGAATAAGCACACGGGGCTGCATGGCCAGCACGGAAGCCAGCGCCAGCTTCTGTTTCTGGCCGCCGGAGAGATTGGCTGTAAAGGCCTCCTGAACCGGGGATAGATTCATGAAACTGACCACTTCGGCAACCCGGCGCGACATTTCCTCCGGAGGTAGCCCCAGGTTTTCCAGGCCAAAGGCTATTTCCGCCTCCACACAGCTCTGTACAATTTGCTTTTCCGGATCCTGAAAGACCATGCCCACTTCCCGGGCCAGTTTGCGGCGGTCCAGCGTCCGGATCTCTCTACCCTTGAAGAAAACCTTGCCCCCGATACGCCCCCCGTAAAAGTCGGGGATCAGGCCCGCCAGCACCCTGGCCAGGGTGGACTTGCCCGAACCGGAACCGCCCGTAACAAGGAGAAACTCTCCTTCCCGGATTTCCAGGCTGATATTTTTCAGGGCGGGTTTTTCCGTTCCGGGATAGTAATAGGTCAGATTTTCGACTTTAAAAAGCGGCAATGCTTCCACCCCTTGCTCAGGATAAGCGGTACTGACAGGTAAAATAACACAATGAAAAGGACCGCCAGAGTCGCGCCGTCTTTAATAAGAAAGTCCGCCTCCGGGTAAAAGGTGTACCGGCCGTAGCCGTAACGCAACCCCCATACTGCCGCCGAGAGGGCCAGCAGGCTACCGCCGAGACAGAAGAGATCCCGGGGCCTGAGGATATTCCGGCTGTACACGGAACGCCTGCCGCTGCCAAAGGCCCTGGCCTGCATGGACTCGGCAATCTCCATCGCCCCTTCCAGGGAGGATAAAAGCAGCACGTTATATAAACCGGAGTATTTCTTTGCCCGCTGCCACAGGTTGCCCGTGTCAAAGTCGACGCCCCGCAGCTGCTGCACTTCCCTGATCCTCTGCAGGTCCCTGACCATGGTGGGAAACAGCCGCGTGGCCAGGGACATCACCAGGACTGATTTACCGGCCACTCTGGAAAAAAGATTCAAAATCTTATCCGGGTTGATCATCAGGTTATAAAGGCAAAAAATGCTGATGATGACCAGAAGCCTCAGGCTGGAAGCGGCGCCGAAATAGACTGCCTCCATGGATATGTCCAGCTTCCCCAGAAAGGGAACTGCAGGACCGTGCCAGATGATGGTTTTACCGGCCCGGATCACCAGGGGGTTGACCATCATCACCACCAGCATTAAAAAGACCCCTGCTTTTAAAAATCCCTCCCAGGCATCCAGGCCGTCCACTTCCCTGATCAGGAGGGCAAGCAGGAGAAAGAGCGCCAGCAGATAAAGGGGATGATCATAGATCAGGCTCAGGATGAGGAGCACCAGAAGATAAACCAGAACCGTGGCCGGGTGAAAGCTCTGCAGGAAAAGCCCCTTTTCCCGGTAAAAAAGCCTGTCAAACATCCCGGCACCCCTTTACTTTTTGCTCACCAGGTCTTCCCACCGGGGAGGTGGCTGGTCCATGCTCCTGCTGTACCACCAGATTACTTTGTCCCCCGTTTTTACCGGGTGCTTGCTGGCCATGTGCATGGGCACTTCGCCGTTTACCAAATACATCCACCCGGCCATGCCGCTGCAGGCCTGGCCACCTATGGAATCCACAAAATCGGGCCAGGCCGGTTTCATGGCGTAGGGAAGACCGGTGGCATCCAGGGCACCCAGGGCGGTGACCCCCCACCTGTTGTCCGTTTCAACAGTAACCTGCGCCGGTCTGAAAAGGAACTCATCATTTTTCCCGATGACGGCCACCCAGACCCTGCATCCGGCTTCCCTCTCCGGCGCAGCAGAAGAATTTTTAGCCGGCTCGCCAGAAGAAGCACTTTCATCCGGCCCGCCAGAAGCCATACTCTGCCGGGAAGTAGCGGTAGACTGCTTGCTCTGGCCGCCGCCCGCCGCCCCGGCTTTTTCTTTGGCCGCAGGTGACGGACTTGGTATCGATTCGCCGGAGGGCCGGGTTGTACTTATTCCGGCAGAAGGTTGACCGGAACCGGCGGCGGGCTGGCTCTGCGCAGGAGCATTTTCCTGTTCGGTCGCACTGTAGTTAGTTGTCTGGCCGCCGGTTACCTGGTTGCTATAAGCCTGCCGGTATTGCTGCTGGGAACTGAAAACTTTATGCATGTACAGGGCTGGTCCCAGCACACCGGCCAGAATCACCAGCAAACCAATAAGATAAATGAGTTTGCGCTTCATGGAATCACCCCATGGTAAATATTCAGTGAACCCGGTTGGATGCGGGAGCGGAACGGCACCCGCTCCCGCACAAGGGCGGCACGCGGCCGGCAGCATGTCCCCGGTCCGACCGGCTTACTCGCCCTCACTCCCATAGCCACATGGAAGTATCACTTCTTATCAGCAGCAGCCGGCTGTAACTTTTGCCACACCCGGTACAACACTACAGTAGCTTCTGCCCGGGTGGTATTGCCTGCAGGGATGAACCGGGCCAGCGCCCGGCCCCTCATGACCTGCTCCCATACCACCAGGGCCACAGAGTTTCGCGCCCAGGGAGAAATAGAGGCAGCATCTTCAAAGCCGGCCAGCATTCTGGCCGCATCGGCCTCACCAATACCCATATCCTGTCCTTCCCGGGCCATGAGCCGCGCCATCATGGCCGCCATTTGCTCCCGGGTGATGGGCTCATTGGGTGCAAAACTGTGTTCGCCGGTTCCCCGCACCAAGCCTGCTTTCGCCGCCGCACCCACCATGCCGCAGTACCAGGCGTCTTGCGGCACGTCATTGAAGAGCTTTGCCCCGTCCGGATCGGCCATCAGGCCGGCCATACGGGCCAGGATGGCGGCAAACTCGGCCCGGGTGACGGTAGCTTCCGGTGCAAATTTGTTTTCGCCGACACCGGTTACGAACCCTTTTGTGGCCATGAATTCGATCTCCTTCTGCGCCCAGTGCCCGGCAATGTCGGCAAAGGTTTTTAATTCGGGCGGGGCGGAGGTTTCCATCAAGGCGTACTTGCTGAAATGATCGGCTTTAAAAGTCAGGCCACCTGCCGCCGGGTCATAGGTTCCGCCCACTTCGTCCCAGGTCTTTTCACTTTCATCATAGCGGTATACCTTCACCCGGCCGCCCGCCGCCGCTTCCCTGGCTTCAGCGGGTACCGGCAGCAGCACCCGGCAGTCGGGAAGCTGTGCGATCTTCTGCGCCGTGCCGTTTTCCTGCACCGCCAGCACGTCCAGCTCATAGACATCGCCCACCAGTTTAAGTTCGCCGGCAACAGGCTTGACCAGTTCATGGGCTTCGGTACTGCTCAACTTTTGGGCCTTAACCTGCAACTGAGCCATACCGGCAGCCGTCAGTTCCGGCACTTTCAGGCTGTCCACCGAGAGTACAAACTGCACGCCCTGAACGGTCACGGCCAGCGGTTTATTGACACCGGTTATTTTAGCCAGCTGATCCACCGTCAGGGCCAGAACAGTTTGATTATCTTCTGCCTGCAGAACGACCCGGCCGGCAGAACCGGCATCCTCGATGGCCGCATTTAAGGTGGAATCGCTCACCGGAGCGGGTAGATTGCCCGTTTGAATATTCCCGGCAGAAACCTGCTTCATCAGGTCGTCCCATTTGAGGGGCTGCTGGTCCATGCTCTTGCTGTAATAGAAGATAATCCTGTCGCCCTCTTTAATGTTGTACTTTTCGGGACCATAGGAGGGAACCTGCCCGTTCACCGTATACATCCAGCCGGCCATGCCGCTGTTGGCCTGCCCGGCAATTTCATCCACCAGGACGCCCCAGGACCACGTGGAGGTATGGTAGGGAACGCCCGATGCATCCAGGGCGCCCAGGGCGGTGAGGCCCCATTGATTGTCTTTGGTCACCGTGACGTAAGAAGGGCCAAATAAAAGCTCGTTGTTCATTCCTACGACGGCCATTCCCACCGTCACCACCGTAACAGGAGCGTTGCCCCCGCCCGCAGCCTGCACAGTCAGGGCGGCCGAAGCCGTAAGCCCGTTGTATACGGCCTTCACCACCGTCTGGCCGGCCTTTATCGCTTTGACCAGACCATAAACACTGTCATCAACGCTGGCAATGCTGCTGTCGGCCACGGACCAGATGGCCCATTGAGTTACGTCAGACGACTGGCCGCAGGCGTCCTGCCAGACGGCCCGGAATTGTTGCTGGGCGCCTATATTCAAAGTGTTGGTTGAAGGGTCAAGGTAAAAACGCCAGACGGTAGGCTGTATGCCCAGTGAATTACAGGCACTGAGCACCCAGTTAGCATCCCAGGCGTTTCCACAACTACCCAGAGAACCGTCTTCGTTGATGACCGCGCTGCTCATCAGGTAGTCAACGGCAGTTTTCCCCTCACTGGTCTTCCACTCAGCCGGATCCCTTTCCAACTCTTTTAAGGTCAATACCACTTCCGCAGTGTCGAGGACCGGGTCGTCAAAACCATAATCGTCTTGAAAGCTGCCGTCGGCCTTTTGCCGATCCTGCATCCAGGCCAGGCCCTTGCTGATGGCGGCCTGAATATCAGCATCCTCTCCTCCCGGGTCCAGGTAGTAAAGTGCCCTCACCGCCTGGGCCGTGGCCATGAAGTCGGCAAAATAGTTTGTGTTGCCCTTGTCATCCGTCCAGCTCCCGCCCCAGGCACCGTATACCTCTGCGGGCACAGTAGACTGGGTAAGTTGATTGCTTAAAATGTAATCCCTGGTATAAGCAGCGTTTACAACGCTCAGCTTACCCGCCCGGCCCAGCAGGTCAAAGGCCGGCATATCACTGAAAGGGTTATTGTCAAAGCCGTTTTCCGTCTGCCGGTTTTTCAAAATATCCACAAGCCGGTTGGTCAGGTCCTCTCTCCCCAGCGCCTGCACGGCCAGAAGGTCCTGGGCCAGGATCTTGGCCGGAACATTATCTGGCTGTGAAATATCGTTATAAACAGCGTTTATAACCGCATCATTTAGATTTTCACCATTATACACCCAGGAACTGACATCAACACCGGCCTGTTTTAAGACATAAAGAGCATAGGAGCCGACCCCATACTCCGAATTATTGATTCCCTTCTGGATGTATTCATTGTACAGAAACTGCACGGCATTATTGGCCGCTGAGGCCGGCGTCCCACTGGCCCCGGCATTTACCGCCGGTGTCAGCAGGGTTACGGCCATGACTAAAATCAGTAACAAACTCAGCTTTTTAATCGTCCTTTTATGATTATACAACGTCCTGACCCCCTTACGATGTTTCTCACGCCGAGCCTTGTAAAATTCCAACATGGCAGCTTGTCCTCCGCAGGAACAAACGCCTTCTTTTGCCTTTCAGGGCCTTTTCGATACCCTCTTACAGCACATCAGCCAGGCGCAAAAGCATGGCGGCCGCCTCGGCCCTGGTGACCTTTTTTTCGGCCCGGAAGGTCCGGTCGGGATAACCGCCGGCAACCCCCTTGGCGTAAGCCACCCCCACGGCCTCTTTCGCCCAGGCCGGAATTTGATCCGCATCGGCGAAATCCAGCTCTTTCGGCGCCACCTCCCCGCATTTCTTTTCAATAATCCGGGCCATAACGGCGGCCAGTTCGGTCCGGCTTACCGGTTCCTCCCCTTTAAAGATAAGGGTGCCGTCCGGTTGCGGGTAGCCGGAAATGACCCCCTCCCTCAAGGCCACGGCCACGGCCTCATGGGCCCATTGCGGAATATACCGGCTATCTTTAAACTCCCGGTCGAGCATAAGCAGGTCTTGCCGGGAAACCGCCGCCGGCTTTAGCAGGCGCACTATCATGGAGGCTATTTCATAGCGGGTTACCTGCTCTTCGGGTTTAAAGGTGCCGTCTGGATAACCCGACGCAACCTGCATTTGAACCAGCCTGTTGATGGCCCCTTCCGCCCAGTGGCCTTTCAAATCCGTAAAACTGGCCACCATACCGGGTTGCGTTTGCCGGCCGGATTCCTCCTGCGGGCCGGGTTGTGGCTGTGTTGCCTGGTTCTTCGCCTTCCCTTCCAGCGCCAGACAGGCCCACAGCACCCAGGTGGCATCCATGGCATTCCCCGACGTGCCAAAGCTTCCATCGGCGTTCAGTGCCTTACTCATCAGATAATCAACAGCGCTCTTTCCTGTGCCGCTTTTCCAGGCCGCCGGGTCCATACCCAGGGTTTTTAAAGTTACAATTACTTCTGCAGTATCAATTACCGGATCGTCCATACCGGCCACAAAGCTGCCGTCTGCCTTCTGCTGCTTTTGTATCCAGGCCAGGCCGTTTTTTATGGCCTCCTGCACCTGGGGATCTTTCTTTTCCGGGTCCAGGTAGTGCAGCACCCTCACCGCCTGGGCCGTGGCCATGAAATCGGCGTAATATGCATTACCATCCAGTGACCCCCAGCTGCCGTACCGGGCATTTTGTTCCCCGACGTACTGTTTTTCCAGGACATAATTCCTGGCCAGGCCGGTGTTTATCTGGTCCGCCAACCCGGCTCTACAAAGAAGATCGAAGGCAGGCATGTTGCTGTAGATGCTTAACGGCCCGATGTCTTCAAATCCTTTGTCTGTCTGCCTGTTCTTCAAGACCTGCAGCAACCGGCCGGCCAGATCCTTTTCTCCCAGCGCCTGCATGGCCACCAGGTCCTGGGCAAGCTGCTTTGCCCGCACTTCACCTGCTTTATCCAGATCATCTCTGACCGCCTTCAGCACTGCCTCCCGGAAACTTACTCCCTGGCGTACCCAGGCACCGGCATCAACACCGGCCTGGCTTAGCACATAAAAGGCATACGAGCCCACACCCACCTCCGAGTTAATCAACCCGTTTTTTAAATAGTCATGATGCAGGAATTGCACTGCCTTATCCGCCAGGGGTGAAACTGCCGCTTCCACCCGGCCCGGTACCCCAAGCGGCACCAGCAGGCCGAGGAATAAACAGATCGTTGCAACCAGGGCTGTTAACCGCCCGGCAAAGTGATGGGTTTTCACTAAGAACTCCCTCCCCTGTTTTTCTAATTTATTTAAACCAACCGGCTAATTTTAAAAAGTAGCCCGGCCTGACTTAAGGCCGGATATATATTTACTCCTGAAAGGAGAATGGGTTAACGAAAGGGAAAACGAGCCAAACTGCAACACAGGTACCGGCCGCACCTTACCGTGCAGGGCAGCACGGTAAGGTGCGGGACCGGAGAGCAGTTATGCCCTTCCGGTAAAATAACCTTTGATAAAGAGGGCCAGCAGCCCTAAAGCGCCCAGGATGGCTACGAAGGAAACGGCCTTGCGGGCAGTTGCTGAAACCTGCGCTTTTTTCTCTACTTCCAGCTCATAGGCCCTGCCCCCGGGTTTCTGGGGTTGTTCAGCAGCCTTTTGCGGGGAAGCATCCCGGCTGGCCACCTGCTGGGGACCGGCTCCGGCTGCACCGGTATTTTGAGTCACCTGCTGCTCCTGTCTGGGCGGCGATCCCTCCGGCGCCCTTTCCCCTTCGCCCGCACCTGTTGATGCAGCCGGTGGAACCTGTGAGGTTTCTGGTTTTTGCTCTACAGACTGCTGTACGGGTTCCGGTTGAGTAACAGGCTGCTGCACAGGAGGTTCCTGTGTCTGAACCTGCTCCGCCGCCCGGCTGGAGCTCTGGTGCCTGGAACTGGGTGCCGAAACCTCGGTTTTAAGGTTCAGATCCCTTTTTGTAGCTTTGCTGAAGACCTCTTTGAACCTGTTCAGCACACTGCTGTCCAGGGTAGAATAACTGGCCACCCATTCATTTAACTTTATGTTGGCGCAAGTATGGTGACAGCAGACCACGCCATACTGGGCGGCTGTTTGCATGTAAATGTCGGCCAGTCTGGTCAACGTCTCCTGATCGGCCTGCCACATCTGCCGTCGTGCTGCCTCCAGGTTCCAGCCGATGATGGACTGCACTACAAAGGGATCCAGCTGGCTCCTTATTTTCTCGTCAAAGATAAAGGTCTCGGCTACCTGCTGCCAGGCCCAATCACCAATACCCTCCAGAGTGGCATCCACGAGGAACATGTTGGCAACGTGGTCGCCAATCTCCCGGGCCCCGGCGTAACCTTCCTTAAGCATCCCCTCGATCCATTTGGGGTTCAACAACCTGCTCCGCAATTCCGTACCCACAAACTCACTGAAAGTCTGCACCCGGGCACTGCCGGTACGGGTGTTGACGATATACGACTGCACTTTCTCGCCCGAGGCCGCTTCCGCCGCCAGTTTCAGCCCGCCCAGATACTGGGCCACGTCATCGTTGTCCAGCACGCCCCACAGGGAATCCCGCACCTGGGTAACCACATCCACGCTTTTCAGGATTTCCCGGAAAACATCCCGCGCCGGCACACCATAAGCAGTCTTGCCGTAAATGTAGGACATGCGGTTCATGTAAGTATCCACCAGGTCCTTCTGGTCCTCCCAGGCACTGGTAGCCTGGGCCAGCTCAGCGACGCCGGTGCCGTAGGTTCCCGGAGCGTCGCCAAAGATCCTGGCCAGCGCCAGAGCATCCGCATCCTGCTCCGGCAAGCCCTGCTCCTGCAGCTTGTCCCGCAGTGCCAGGTAAGTCCTGCGCACCAGGTTGCTTTCCGGGTCCTCGTTCAAAAGAGCCACCTTCCTGAAGGCCTCATCCAGCACACCCACCACATGGGAAAAGGTATCCCGGAATAATCCGGAGATGGTCACCAGCACGTTGATCCGCGGCCTTCCCAGTTCCTCCAGGGGGGTGACTTTCACCGTACTCACCCGGCCGCTTTTATCCCATACCGGCTCAGTACCGATTAACCGCAGGATCAGGGCCACAGTTTCTCCCTGGGTGCGCATGGTTTCGATGGCCCACAGCACCACCCCCACCGTTTCTGGATAACGCCCGTTTTCCGCGTAGAATCTTGCCACCAGCTGATCGGCCGCCTCTTTGCCCGTTTTCCAGGCTGCCGCATCGGGCACCATGCGCGGGTCAAAGGAAACCAGGTTCCTGCCCGTGGGCAGGGCATCGGGTACCCGCACCGGGTCCCGGCCCAGACCGGGTTCGATGAATTCACCTGAAAGAGCCCGGAGCAAATTAGTTATCTCGTTGCTGGTCAAGAGCAGGCGCTCTCTGATTTCCTCCCGGCTGCCCTCTCTGGCCGCATTATCGTAGGCCACAATGGAATCAACCATCAAATCCAGCATTTCTCCCTGGGGTGGCAGACCGAAGGTATGCAGGCCGTAGGGCATGAGCTCCGTTGCCAGCTCCTCCAGGTATTCGTGAAGAAGGGAAGCCACCCGGGAAAATTCAGTCGCCTGAAGATCAATGCCCAGATCCTGATCCAGGCTATTTGCCTTAACCTTTTCAATAATTTGTTCCTGCAGGCTGGCCGCCCTGGCTGTATTGCCCCCGCTTAAGGCATTCTGATATTCCACCACCAGCTGCTGCAATTCGGCCAGCTCACCGTAGAGCCCGGGCTGGATCATGGGCGGTATCAGGTGGTCGATGGTTACTGCATAACCCCGGCGCTTGGCCTGAGTTCCTTCACCGGGATTGTTCACGATGTAAGGGTAGATATCCGGCATGTTCCCGATCAAAACATCTGGCCAGTCATTTTCTCCCAGCCCCACACTCCGGCCGGGCAGCCATTCCAGCGTGCCGTGGGTACCCAGGTGAATTACCGCATCGGCACAGAACTCCTTCTGCAACCAGAGGTAAAAGGCTATATACTGGTGGGGGGGAGGCAAAGCTGGGGAATGGGCAATCTTGTCGGGATCATCCCCCCACCCCCGTACGGGCTGCGGGCCAAGGAAAATGTTACCCAGCGTGGCACCGGGAATAACCAGGTTGCCTTCGTAAACCATGATGTTACCCGGAGGTGGACCCCATTCCTTTTCCACCTGCGCCCGCAGTTCCCCGGGCAGGGTAGTGTACCATTCCAGGTATTTTTCCACGGGAAGGACTAAGGCTCCCGCCTGCACCAGTTCGGCCAGTTCTCCCGGCGCCCAGCTGCCGACATTTCTTCCTTGCTTACGAATTATTTCTTCTATTGCCTGGGGGCTGAGGTCGCCTTCCACCCGGTAACCATTGTCCCGCAATGCCTGCAAAATAACCGCTGCGCTGGCAATACTGTTTAAATAGGCGGCACCGATATCATCCTTACCAGCATGGTGGTTATAGTAAACAAGGGCTATTTTTTTGTCTGCATTGCTTTTCTGCCGCAGGTTAACCCAGGCCAGTGCCCGGCCTACCAGGCGGTCAATGCGGTCGGGAAGGGGTACTTTTTTGACTATGCGAGCCCCCGTACTTTCATCCACCCTTACCAGCGTACTGCCGCCCATGAATACCGGCTCAATGCGTCCGTCCAGTTCAGGATAGGCAATTTGCCAGGCCACCTCGCTGCTGATACCTGCCGGGTTGCTCTGCCAATCCTCTAAATCGCTGCTGTAAACCGGTGCCATAACCGGTACATTTAACTGCTTAAACAACTCGATACCGGCTTCCGGCTGGCCGTAAATGAAGTTAAATCCAATCCCGGCAATGAGAAAGTCCACCTGTCTTTTGCCGCCGGGCATAAAGAAGTCCTGAAAGGCCGTTTTGCGGCTGCTGCTGTCACTGAAAACCAAAAGCGCATTGACTCCCCTGGCTTCCAGTTCCCTCTGGACAGCCAGATACATGTCGATATCACCATTTTTAAAGAAGCTATCGTAGCTAATAATGCCGACCCACGGAGCGCCTTCTTTTAAATGTCCGCTGGCCTTGTACCAGGCGAGATAACCACCTGAAGTACCGAAAGTACCCGGCGGCAGTCCCGTACCGCCTCCACCGCCGGTAGGCAGGTATACGGCATCTTGCACGCTCTGGTATACCCGGTCCAGGTCAAACCCGGAAAGCTCCGGCCCCCAAAGGGCATCATATACCGCCCGGTAGACTGTAGCCCGAGCATCCCCCAGATAAGCGGCTGTAACCCGGTCATAAAGGGCATTATAAACAGTATCTACGGCCAATCCGGCCCCCTGACCGTCGCCCTGATATACCGCCTGGTAAACAGACTGGCGCACGGTATCATAAAGGGCCTGTAATCCCGTTTCTCCCTGCTCCGCCAGGTATACGGCCCCGGCTACAGTCTGGTAAAGATCCCGGGTATCCAGTGCGGGAGCATCCCCGTCCCGGTCGCACACGACCTGGTTTACCGCCAGCCGGGCCAGTGTCCAGTTCGTATTGTTATCCGGCTGATAGACGGAAGCGTAAACGCTGTCATAAACTGCCCGGTGAACTTCATTTAACGCCAGGCCCCGGGCTGTACCATCACCCGCCGCGTATATTGCATTGCACACCGTCTGGTAAAGCCCATCCACATTAAGAGTCAGTCCTTCAGCCTCAGGATGGTAGATGAACCGGACGGGCATTTTAACCGGATCTAACTGTTCCCCGGTTTTGACCTGCCCGTATGTAGAGGCCAGATACAATACCAGCCGCCTCATATTTTCCACGCCGCCATTTACAAAATATTTAGCCAGGAAAGTATTTTGACTTTCATCAATACGGGGGTAATCAGGAAAAGAACCGCTACGGGTGGAAAGTACCTCGCACTTTTCAGGCAGGTCCTGCAATAAAGGCCCAACTGTTTGAATGGTTGTAGCTCCAATCATTTCCATCAAGAATACATCTGCATCCTGCAACGATTGCATCAGCTGCTGGATTTTTTCTTCGCTCTTCAGGTCGTTGGAGCTAAATAACTTCAGCTCAACAGGATAGTTCTGCAGCTGGCCGTAAGCATCCACCAGGGGTACCAGAAACCCCTCACTGCCCAAAAGCATGACCACCTTAGTACGTGCATTTTCATTTGCTGCAGCCCCGGAAGCACTTATTAAGAAAACAATAATCAGGACTATCAGGCTCAGGGATAGCAAGGTCGGGTGTTTTTGCCATTTTGCTTTACCTGTGGGCATTGATCCACTGCCACCTCACTTATTGGCTGTTCTTTTCAATCATGATCAACTTCCCGGTCTTCGGGTCCTGGTAAACCGTACCCATCTCCTGGTAACCGGAACCGCCCCCCTGTTCTATCCCGGGTATTTCCTTTAATTCTTTACCCCGTTCCACATTAATCACCCGCTGAATGCTTTGCATGAGTCGCTGTTTTTCCTCGGGCTTTACTTTAGCAAAGATAATGTTCTGCAGGTTCCAGGAAAGAACCAGGGCTACCATCAAACCGCAGCAAAAAACCAGCATCACATCAATCAGATTGGCCAGACCGCCCAGGGGATCAACTTCTTCTGCGGACAACCGCTCCCGCCTCTGTCTCCTGAACAGCACGGCCCTCACCCCCCACCACCAGTTCCAGCAGCAACTCCAGATACCGTAAATCCTGCTCGTACCAGCGGCGCCGCACCCTGGAAATAAGAGCACCCACCGCTCCGGCAGCCACACCCACTACCGTGGTATCAAAAGCAATGATCACTGCTTCGGACAATCCCCGCACATCACCCTGCCCCAGAGCAGCCAGCCCGGGACCAAGGGGGATAAGAGTGCCCATCAACCCGAAAACCGGGCTGAGTTTGGCCAGTAAATCCGTTTTGTCCAGTGTTTGTTTAAACCGGAATTCTTCACGGTCCAGTATGTCCTGAGCCACCAGCCTCCTGACCTCAGGGGACAGTCCGGGTTTTGCCAAAAGATCCGATACCAGCTTTTTTTGGCGCGGATTTAAAGCACTGCTATCAAGCACCTGCTGCAGGTTGCGCATCTGCCAGAGGGAAACCCCTCCCACGTCATGAATTACTTCCAGCAGGTTGACTGGCTGAATAACTTTTCTTCTCCTCATTTCAGCCACAAAACTACCCAGTTCCATGAAGGCAAAAACGAGAAAGAAGAGCAGACCCACAATATCGGGAATTAGCAGGCTCTGGGATGCGGCATGCAAAATTTTGGTTAAATATTCGGAACCAGGAATGGTCATCAATCATCACGTTCCTTTAAAAAATTGATCTGATAGCGAAAATAACCCGCCAGGCTTAAGACCACCAACCCCGCTAACACCGCCGCCAGCCAGCGGGGTGATTCAATTTTTATGGCCGCCATGGGCATGGCCATGGCCTGGACAAAGTTGGGTATAAAAAGGGCGGAAATCAGGGTTGCCAGCCCGGTAAAAAGCAAGAGGGGGTTAAAAAAAGCTTCAGGATTGAGATTGCGCAAGATAATTACCCTGCGTACAAGAATGCTGCTGGATAAAACAAGCACACAAAACAGTACCGCCACATATAATCCCAGGCGTAAAAGCCCGGTGCCCAGCATAGAACCGGCCAGAATAACGGATAAGGCCAGAGCTGCCAGGCATAAAGGGCAGGGTAAAAAGCCCAGGGCGTACTTAAGGCGAGACAGGCCACGGAAAGGGAAGAGGTAACCACCCGGGGTACAGGAAGGATAAACACCCCGCCCTGCCCTTTGCTCCCCTGCCTCCTGCAAGCCAAGGTAAATGAAGAAAGCAGCTGCCAGCAGGGCGCCGGCAAAGGTATACCGGTCCAGAAAGGCTACCAGCGCCTGCCGATAGACATTAAAAACCAGGATCAGCCCGTAAAGGACAGTACCAAACAGAAAAGACACCAGTAACAATCCCCTCCGGCCCAGCCAGGAAGTGCCCAGGATCAGACCTGTTTTAACGCTGAGAATGATGGTGGCTGTCAGCAGGCCGCCTAAAATTGTAAGCATAACTATTCACCGCCGCCTTCCGACAGATTCCTTACTGCTCAAGGTACTGGATAGATTTAATAACCTGTTGCTGGATTCACCACGGTACCATATACCGGCATTTGTTTAAACGTTTCTCTACCGATAAAAAATCCCCCATCTACATCAGATGGAGGATCCATTTCCCGGCTCCAGCAGCCAGGACATGTCAAACCACCCCCTATCCGCGTAGGCAGGTCTGGTTCTGGGGAACAGGCAGGTCTCCTGGCTCGGGATCAATGGGTACTCCACGCCTTCCCATCCGGCACCCAGCCCGTAGCGGGTCTCCCGGTCATTTCATCCACCGGCAACCAGACCCTTTCCCGGGCCGTAAAGCACCCGGCCGGGTGCTGGACAGTGACCTTATGTGGAGTCCCTCCCCCTCACAGTGGCGGGACCGCGCCGGATTTGCACCGGCTTCCCTTTTCACTTTCACCCCTCAAGGTGAAAGCACCTGTTCCACTATGCAGTTGTTTAAAGTGTACATTCAGAAACAAATAACTTAACCCCGGCCCACCAGGGAAAACCGGGGTTGATAAATAAAGGCTGGCAATCTACCGATAAAAACGGCAGTTGATACCGGCACACGCCCCTGTTTCCTGGGAGGCTCCCCGTACCGCGCACCCGGGCAGGTCTCCTGACTCATGGGTCATCGCCCGCTTTCCGCCTTCCCAGCCCGGCACCCAGCTTGCTTTTACCTCCGATTCCTTCCAGCAGGAACCGGCTCTCTCCTCGCTGCATGCTGAACCAGTGGCCCAGTGGAAAGCTGCTACCCAAATACAGTGGCCCCACCGTCCAGGATTCTCACCTGGTTCCCTTTTACCCCTGCCGGCTGGCAGGAAAACCCGGATACGGCCGAATACTTATTCTCCAAAACAGCAGTTATTTATTCCACTTGCCTGAAATAATAACATATTTCTGACAAGTTGTCCATATATAATCTGATTCCCCCCGTACCGGTTTTTTACCCGTTGCCGGTGGCGTTGAATGTTCATGGGCTCCTGCCCAAATTTCACGGCCCTGGCCCGGGAGTATTTCCAGCTACATCCGGTTAATACCAATAAAAATCAGAGCAACTCCCAGCAGGATTATAGCCATGGAAGAAAGAGAAACTTTACCGGCCAGGCCGGCAAGACCCAGGCTGGTGGTTGTAAGCAGAATTGTGGGTCCTACCAGGGCCAGCAGGCTATTTATTTTTAAGGCTGTTTCCACCCGGTTAAAGTACAGCATTAGCATGGCAGCGCTGAATTCAATGGATGAGGAAAGCAATCTTAAAAGGGCCATGCTCAAGACGATGCGGTCCAGGAATATGAACATAAAATCCCTCCTGCCGGTTTTTACTAAAATTTCTTATGCCCTGCAGCATTCATAAATGCATAGGCGGGGTTAAAGGCAGGGAAAACTTTTGGCGAAAGGACGGGGAAACTCAATGAAACAGCAAAAAAGCACCCTGGTGCTGGCTGCCTTGAGCGGGGTGCCCTTTATTATGGTTCTGGGCAATTCCATGATCATCCCGGTGCTGCCTGCCATCAAGGAGGCGTTGCACCTCACCCAATTTAAAGTCAGCCTGCTGATCACCCTCTTTTCTGTTCCTGCCGGGATTATCATCCCGCTGGCCGGTTTCCTCTCGGACCGTTTTGGCCGCAAAAAAGTAATTGTACCGGCACTCATCCTTTACGGACTGGGCGGTATACTGGCCGGGCTGGCAGCAATTTTCCTGAAAAGCATGGTTTACCAGGCCATTCTCGCCGGTCGTATTTTGCAGGGCATGGGAGCGGCGGGAACCGCTCCCATTGCCATGGCCCTTACCGGAGATCTTTACACGGGTAAACAGCGGGCCACGGCCCTGGGTATCATCGAAGCAGCCAACGGCCTGGGTAAAGTGGTGAGCCCCGTACTGGGTGCCCTG
This sequence comes from Desulfofundulus thermocisternus DSM 10259, assembly GCF_000686645.1. Taxonomy (NCBI): domain Bacteria; kingdom Bacillati; phylum Bacillota; class Clostridia; order Eubacteriales; family Peptococcaceae; genus Desulfofundulus; species Desulfofundulus thermocisternus. The sequence continues at coordinate 44,919 of NZ_JMLG01000008.1, read as the reverse complement.
CTTGGCCTGATTACCTGGTATGCTACGTTTCTTTTTTTTCCCCTGGTAATAATACCGGTGGTTCTGGGCGTATATTTCCTGGTCAGTGAACCGGAACAAAACCGGCAGGCACAAAGCGTACGGGAATACCTGAAATCCATTGCCAGGGTCTTTGAGAAAAAATCGGCCATGCTGCTCACCTCTTTCCTGGGCGGGGCAGTGGCACTGCTGACCCTTTTCGGCGTACTATTTTTCCTCTCCGAACACCTGGAAACAGTATTCCGGCTGAATGGTGTACGCAAGGGCATGGCCCTGGCCGTCCCGGTGCTGTTTATGAGCTCAACATCTTATCTCACCGGCCGGCTTATCAAAAAGCGCCTGGCCTTAATGAAATGGCTGGTGGTAACAGGTCTGGCCCTGATCAGCGGTGCCCTGACCATGATGGGCTTTTACCGTACCACTTACCTTTTTTTCATCGCAATTTCCCTGGCCGGCATCGGGACCGGGCTGGCCCTCCCCTGCCTCAATACCATTATCACCAGCTCTACAGCTGCGCAAAGGCGTGGCCTGGTTACTTCCCTTTACGGTGGAGTGCGATTTCTGGGTGTAGCCCTGGGTCCCCCCCTTTTTGGCCTTTTAATGAATTACGGCCTGCCCCTCATGTTCTGGAGCACGGCCACCCTGGCCGGAGTTGCCGCCCTGCTGGCTGTATTTTTGATCAGGGTAAGGGATATGAAAGAACCTGCCGCAGAAGAAAAAATCCGGCCTGTCCCCTATAAACTTCAACCGGTCCCCGGCATGGCTGCACGCAAGCCCTGGAAATACCCGGAAAAACAGGAATAATAACTGGGTTCTATTTCCATTCGGTCCCGGGTAACCTTTCGCTATCCGTGGTAATATTTCTATGAATGGCTAGCTTTTCGGGAGACCTGGAAAGGAGGTGTCCGAAAGGGCACCTGTATAACACAGGTGCAACCTGTTATCCCGAAAGGAGCTTGAGAGCATGAGTGAACAGGAGGGCACCCGGTCATGGCAGGCATTTCTAAACTTTCCCCTTGGTAGAAGATTGGAAAAACCACGGCAGCAAGGCTTGACCATGATCATTGACAAGGGTCTGGGACTGATGGAAACAAAAGATATTCTAAATGTATGCGGCCAGTATATTGACTTTTTCAAGCTGGGATTTGGGACTCCCGCTTTGTATGCTCCGGAGGTGTTAGAAGAAAAAGTTCATCTCGTCAGGTCTTTCGGTATAGACATTTATCCCGGGGGAACATTCTTCGAAGTAGCCATATTGCAAGACAAGATCGAGGAGTATCTCTACCTGGCCAGGAGTATAGGCTTTACAGCGGTGGAAGTCTCTGACGGAACGATCAGCCTGCCATCCGAAGTCAGGGAGAAAGTCATTTCCCGGGCCGCTGATCTCGGTTTGAAGGTATTAACTGAAGTGGGCAAGAAAAATGGTAAGCACTACCCCGTCCAGTATTTAGTGGAGCAGATCCGGAGGGATCTCGAGCTGGGGGCTTACCGGGTTATTCTGGAAGGCCGGGAGTCCGGTACCAACGCAGGCCTTTACAACAGCCAGGGGGAATTCATTCATGAAGAGCTGGAGGAACTGCTCGACGGCATTGGTGACCCCCGGATTTTAATCTGGGAAGCGCCCCTCAAGAACCAGCAGGAAGAACTGATCCTCCGCTTCGGCCCCAATGTTAACCTCGGAAACATCCCCCCGCATGAAGTCCTGGCCCTGGAAGCCCTGCGGGTTGGCCTCAGGGCTGATACCCTGAAATCAGTTTTGTAATATTTTAATTATTTAGATAATAACCGCCTGTCCGGCGGTTTCCTTTTAATGGTAATATTACCTCCCGGCACTACATAATCTAAAAAGAAAAGAGATAAAGAAAATACATAGCGAGGGAATACACCATGCCCGGATTTACCCTGCTGGTTGCTTTATTCCTGATTGGTGTTATCGCCCGTTCCAACCTCATTGCCACGGCAGCCTGTTTACTGCTTATTATTAAACTGGCCAAATTAAATTTTATTTTTCCCTTCCTGGAAAAACGCGGCCTGGAACTGGGCCTGCTATTTCTCCTGCTCTCCATCCTGGTACCTGTAGCCACAGGCAGGATTACGGAGCGGGAAATGCTCTATAACCTTACCTCCCTGCCCGGCTTGCTGGCCTTATTTGGGGGAGCCCTGGCCACCCATCTCAACGGCGAGGGGCTGAGACTGCTGCAATTGCAGCCGGAAATAATCTTCGGCCTGGTAACCGGTTCAATCATAGGCATAGTGTTCCTGGGCGGGGTCCCGGTGGGGCCCCTCATGGCAGCAGGCATTACCGCATTATTTATGGAGCTGGCCTCCTGGTTAAAAAACTAGCTTTTTTCCTTCAAGCGGGCCAGGATATCCTGCAGTTCTCCCGGTAACGGGGCGGTAAATTCCATATATTCTCCTTTCCGGGGATGTTGAAAACCCAGTGTGGCCGCGTGCAAAAATTGACCCTGCAGGTCAAAATGAGGCCGTGACGGCCCGTATTTTAAATCACCCACCAGGGGATGCCCCAGATAGGCCATATGCACGCGGATCTGGTGCGTGCGACCGGTTTCCAGCCTCAGCTCCAGCAGCGTATACGGACCAAAGCGCTCCAGAACCCGGTAATGGGTTACCGCATGGCGCCCACCCTGGTTGACCACAGCCATGCGCTGCCTGTCCCGGGGGTGACGGCCAATGGGCGCATCCACCGTCCCCCGATCTTCCGCAAAATTACCATGGGCCAGGGCGATATACCGTCTGGTAACCCTTCGTTCCTTCAACTGCCGGGCCAGTTCCAGGTGAGCCAGGTCGTTCTTGGCCACCATAATCAGACCGGACGTATCCTTATCCAGCCGATGCACGATACCGGGCCGCATTATACCGTTTACCCCGGATAAGTCCCGGCAGTGAAACAACAGGGCATTGACAAGAGTCCCGCTGTAATTCCCCTCCGCCGGATGCACCACCATACCCCTGGGCTTGTTCACCACCACCACATCCGCATCTTCATAGTATATATCCAGGGGAATGTTTTCCGGAACCACTTCCAGTTCCCTGGGCGGGGGTACTCTTAATACGACCTCGTCTCCAGGCTTCACCCGGTAGCTGGAACGCACGGGGTCGCCATTTACCGTTACCTGCTGCCCGGTGATCAACTTTTGAATATGGGAACGGGATAGTTCCGGATTTTCTTTAGCCAGAAAAACATCCAGGCGTTCCCCGGCGTTACCCTCTTCCACCCGATAATAACTAATTTTCTCCACCTTTCCTTTCCCGTTCCTCCCTCCAGACCGTATACAGCAATAAAAAAGCGCCGGTTACTATAGCCGTATCGGCCAGGTTGAAAACCGGCCATATCCGGAAATCCAGAAAATCCACCACCAGGCCGAACCGGAGCCGATCTATCAGGTTGCCCAGGGCACCGCCCACAAGCAGCCCCAGGGACAGGCGAAGCAGTCGATGTCCCGGGGGAAGGCGCAGCGCGCCTGCTACCGCTCCGGCCACCACAAGCAGGGTGGCCACGATAAAAAAGGTTGTACGGTGGGCGAAAAGGCCGAACGCCGCCCCGGGATTACGAACATACGTTAAATGGAATACATGCGGAATAATCGGCACAGATTGCCCCTCATACATCAGGTACTGCACCAGCCCTTTGGAGAACTGATCCACTACGAGAACAATCAGGGCGGTCAACCAGAAAAACAAAGCTTCTCCCCCTTTGGCACATGCATTATTAGCACTTCCCCTGTATACTCCAGCATATAATACCATGAAAATGGGCGGGGGAGCAAAACCGGGTTCACCAGGAAAGAAGTCCGGTTTAACCGGTTATTAACAAGTAAAGATAAAAAGTTATTAAATTCCCTTCCCCAAAAACTATAGAAAAAAACCTTTTAGTCCAAAATAAAAATGGGGTGAATGGAGATGGATTTTTCTTTCAACGACCTGTTGTGGATTTTTTTTATTATTTTAGCCCTCCTGCCGGCTTCCCGCCAGTACCGGCTGGAATCACTGCGCCTGCGCTTAATCCGTAGCCTGGAGAAAAAGAGAAAAAGCCGGGTGATAACCTTAATCCACCGCCAGGAATCACTGAGTTTACTGGGCATACCCATTTCCCGCTATATTAACGTAGAAGACTCGGAAGCCATCCTGCGGGCCATTCGCCTGACGCCCGACGACATGCCCATCGACCTGATCCTGCATACACCGGGCGGACTGGTCCTGGCCGCAGAACAAATTGCCCGGGCTCTACAAAAGCACCGGGCCAAAGTTACTGTTTTCGTCCCCCACTATGCCATGAGCGGGGGGACCATGATTGCCCTGGCCGCAGACGAGATCGTAATGGACGAAAACGCCGTTTTAGGTCCTGTGGATCCCCAACTGGGTGAACTCCCGGCGGCATCTATTCTGGAAGCTGTGCATATTAAAGGACGGGAACGGGTGGATGATCGCACCCTGATGCTGGCCGACATTGCTTCCAAGGCCATGAACCAGGTAGAAGAGTTTATCTACCAGCTGCTGGTGGAAAAAATGCCCCGGGAAAAAGCGCGCCAGATCAGCCGCCTGCTTACCAGCGGCCAGTGGACCCACGATTACCCCCTCACCTGCGAGCGTTTACAGGAACTGGGTTTCCCCGTTTGTGCCGAGCTGCCGCCCGAAATCTATGCTCTGATGGACCTGTACCCGCAGCCTGCCCAGCGCCGCCCCTCGGTCCAGTACATCCCCATACCCTATACCCGGGAACCCGGACCGGGTAACCGCTAACTGCGGGTGTCCTTTACTGCAGTGGATTTTCCGCCCTGTATACCATGACATCCCGGTCCCGGGAATATGGCGGGAAGACCATTCTCCCCCCGTATCCCTCCAGGTAAGAAAAGTCCAGGACGCCCTCGCCCACATCCCTGGACAGCGGCGGGCCATAGGCCAGGCGGTAAAGATCGGCCAGTTCAGCCACCAGGGGAAAACGGGGATTGGTAGTGGTGGTCTGGTCGGCAAAAGCGCGTTCGGCCATTTCGGGGATTTTACTTTCGTATATTTCCCGCTCAATACCCAGATCGGCCACGGTACAGGGAATATCCAGCTCTTTTAAGAGGCGAAAGATGGCACCGATGAGGCTCTTCACCCCCTCTTCTACCGTAGCTGCGGGCAGGTCCAGCAAGCGGGCCAGCTGCCAGTATTTTTCCGGGGCGTGAAAATACTCATACTGGGGAAAGGAAACAAACTTGGTCGGCCGGCTGGCATTGTAAGCCACAACGTAAGGTAAAAGAACAGCATTGGCACGGCCGTGGGAAATATGAAAGGTTGCCCCCAGCTGGTGGGCCAGCGCGTGGTTGACTCCGAGAAAGGCATTGGTAAAAGCCATGCCGGCAATACAGGATGCATTATGCATTTTTTCCCGGGCCTTATGGTCACGGGCATTCCGGTAAGAACGGGGCAGGTAACGAAAGACCAGTTCCACGGCCTTTGCCGCCATGGCATCTGTATAATCCGAAGCCATTACCGAAACATAGGCCTCCAGGGCATGGGTCAGCACGTCCATACCTGTATCGGCCGTTACCCTATCGGGCATGGTCCGGGCAAAATCGGGATCTATTATGGCCACGTCGGGTGTAAGTTCATAATCGGCCAGGGGGTATTTTACCTGCTCGCCCTTATTGGTAATGACAGCAAAAGCTGTTACCTCTGAACCGGTACCGCTGGTGGTGGGTATGGCCACCAGCTGTGCTTTTCGCCCCAGCTTGGGGTATTTGTATGTGCGCTTGCGAATGTCCATAAATTTGAGTTTGAGAAACTCAAACTCCACTTCCGGATGCTCATAAAAGAGCCACATGGTCTTGGCGGCATCAATGGCCGAACCGCCCCCCACGGCAATAATGGTATCCGGACGAAACCGGTTCATCAGCGCACATCCCCGGCGCACCGTTTCCACCGAGGGATCCGGTTCCACTTCATAAAACACCTCGGTAACCACCTGGTTATTGCGATGGTTCAAATGATATAACACCTTGTCCACAAAACCCAGGCGTTTAACCTCGGGGTCAGTGACGATAAAGGCCCTGTTGACACCGGGAAGTTTACGTAAATATTGTACGGATCCCGGTTCAAAATAAATTCGTTCAGGAACCCGGAACCATTGCAGTTTGGCCCGGCGCTTGGCCACTCTTTTTATATTGATCAGGTTTTCCACACTGACGTTGGAAGTGGTGGAGTTGCTGCCCATGGAACCGCAGCCGAGGGTAAAGGAAGGAACGTTCACATTGTAGATATCCCCGATGGCTCCGTGGGTGGCAGGTGAATTAACAATAATTCGCCCGGTACGTATACGACGGGAAAATTCATCGATGACTTTTTGATCTTCAGAATGAATAACCGCCGTATGGCCCAAACCGCCAAATTCAACCACTTTTTCACATAATTCAATTCCTTCAGCCGTACCATCCACAATATATAAGGAAAGAATGGGGCTTAATTTTTCCATAGACAGGGGATATTCCGGTCCCACCCCGGCCAGGGGAACCACCAGCACCTTGGTCTCCGGCGGCACGGTGAAACCGGCCATTTCCGCAATTTTCCGGGCCGATTGCCCGGCCACCCTGGGATTCAGGGTACAGCTCCCCCGTTCCACGGCCAGTTCTTCCAGCAGGCAGGTTTCCTCCTCATTTAAAAAATAGCAGCCATTTTCTTTCATCAGGGCGATAACCTGATCGGCCACTTCCCGGTCAATAATCACACTTTGCTCAGAAGCGCAGATTAAACCATTGTCAAAAGTCTTGCTCAGGATCAGGTCGGTTACTGCCCTTCTCAAGTTGGCGGTTTTTTCAATGTAACAGGGGACGTTTCCCGGCCCCACCCCGAGAGCGGGCTTCCCGGTACTGTAAGCGGCCCGCACCAGCCCGGCCCCACCGGTAGCCACAATCAGGGCCACGCCGGGGTGCCGCATTAAATAACCGGTGGTATCATAGTTGGGATTTTCCAGCCACGAAATACAGTTGGCAGGGGCCCCGGCAGCCACCGCTGCTTCCAGCATAATCCTGGCTGCGGCTGCGCTGCAGCGCTGGGCATCGGGGTGGAAACTGAAGATTACCGGGTTCCTGGTTTTGGCACAGATCAGGGACTTGAACATGGTGGTGGAAGTGGGATTGGTTACCGGCACCACGGCAGCCACCACCCCTACGGGTTCGGCCACCTCCAGGTAACCCTCTTCCTCATTATCTTCAATAACGCCCACTGTTTTGGCATATTTTATGCTATGATAAACCGCCTCGGTAGCAAAAATGTTTTTGGTCGCTTTATCTTCAAAAACGCCCCGGCCCGTTTCTTCCACGGCCATGCGGGCCAGTTCCATATGCTTGTCCAGCCCGGCCAGGGCCATGTTGAGGACAATCCGGTCCACTGCCTCCTGATCGAGGCGGGCGAATTCCCTGGCCGCCCGGTTGGCCTTTTCCACCAGGGCATCAATTTCGGGAAAATTTCTCTGTTCGGCCACTTTACAGCACCTCCCCTCTCATTATTTCCAGTAAAAAAGGGAATATGCTTCCCCGCCAGGGCAAAAATAATTATTGAGAACGAAGGAGGAATAACCTTCAAATGGCCTGCCCGCTTTGCAACGGTACTTACACCGGCCGCCATTTTTGCCCCTGTGGCAGCCTCATGGAAGATGCCGGCCCGGTGAGCGACTATTACGGGCCTTACAGCCCGTATTTCAACCTGGCCTTCGAGGCACCGGTTTGCATGCATCTTTTTACCTGCCCGGCCTGCGGCCGGGAACGTCGTGTGGCCGTTCACGCCACCGGCGAGCCCCGGAAAAACCATTCAAACAATTACATGGAGGATGATAATTAATGTTTTATCACCGGAAAGATGAATTTCTATATCCTGTAAGGGTAAGCGGCCCCGACCCGAAGTTTGCCAGCATGCTGGTGGAGCAGCTGGCCGGGCAGAACGGAGAGCTGGCCGCCGGGATGCAGTATATCATTCAGGGACTGAAATGCAAAAATCCCAAAATAAGGGATCTTCTCCTGGACATTGGTACGGAAGAGTTAAACCATTTGGAAATGGTAGGACATATAATAGGTCTCCTGGCAGGGGAGCAGGTCAGCACTGCTTCACCTGAAGAATTTTCCTTCCAGCTCCTCGGTGGAGGCGGACCTCTGTGGATTAATTCCCTGGGCTCACCTTTCTCCAGCACTTATGTGGACGCAGTGGGCGATATAGCCGCCGACCTGCAGTCCAACATTGCAGCCGAGTTCCGGGCCAAGGCCGTATATGAAAGGCTCTACCGCCAGGCTAAAGACCCGGCAGTTCAGGATTTCATCAAATTCCTGATCAGCAGGGAAGAAGCACACGCCAGCCTGTTCCGCCAGGCACTGGATGAGGTACAGGGCCAGGGTGTTTTAAAGGACTTTGTTGACACCGGTTACTCCAGGCAATATTACGACCTCTCACAACCGGCACAATATGGCCAGTATACCTGAACGTTCTCAGATTCAGGCTCAAGTTTTACAGAAACCCGGCAGGCTAAAGGGGTGGGTAAGATTATACCCACCCCTCAGCCTGAGTTATCCCCACTTTCCAACTCCCCCTGTTTTGGCTCTCGCTCGCTCCAGTGAGCCTTGCGGGCCAAACTATTGCTCGGCTCAAAGCTCCGGCAGGCTTCCCGGCCAACTTGGAAGTTGGAAGTCAGATGTCAGAGGTTGGAACTGCTGTTGGAATTCGCTGCGCGAATTCCTTCCTATTTCCGACTTCCAACTTCCGACCTCTAACCTCCATTTTCGGCATCCATGCCCTCGGGCCTGCCTTCGCTTTTCGCCTCGCTAAGTTTGGCTGGCCGCTCAACTCAAGTCGCTCGCTACCGAGCCAAAACAGGGCTTTAAAAAACTGGGGATACTTCAGCCCCTCAGCCTGTTGACAAACTTCTTATGTGCCCTGGTTTTAAAGGAGGAGCGACCTGGAGTGAGCGCCGCCGGGCCAGGCCCGTGCCGCGGACAGGACGTCCGCGGAGGCCACCTGAACACAGGATGTGTGAATGTGGCCGGTACCCGCCGAAGACCGGAGCCGGGGCCTTTTGCCCCGGCCAGCGATACGACCGGGAGCGACGACTAAAACCAGGGCACACCCCGGAAATACCTTGTCTAGAGGCTGGAGTGGGTAAGATTGACCCACCCCTGGAATGGTTTTCACCCCTCCTATGGCAGTCTTGACAGGTATGCTCAAGAAGACTTAGAATATCTTTAAAAGTAAACTTACAAGGTATACTTTTAAAACCGGGGGAAGACAATGAGACTCAATCAAGCTACAGATTACGCTTTCCGGGCAGTCCTTTACCTGGCCCAGCTCCCTCCTGGCGAAGTGGTAGAAGCCCAGGTCATTGCCAGGCATGAAGGTATACCCATGCGTTTTCTGTTAAAGATCCTGCGCCTGCTTACCAAGGCCGGGATTATTTATTCCTACCGCGGTGTGGGCGGTGGTTATGCCCTGGCCCGCCCCCCGGCAGAAATTACGCTGCTGGACGTAATGCTGGCTGTGGAGGGGCCGGTACAGATAAACCGCTGCCTTATAGATCCTGGTTTTTGCAGCAAAAAGGGACCGCCCCATTGTTCCGTACACCGCGCCCTGGCCTCCATCCAGGAAACCCTGATTGAACAGTTTAAAAGTTATAATTTCGCCTGCCTGGCCGGCGGTTCACCGGAACCCGTTCCAGAGATGACGAAACCTGCCGGGAAGAGATTTTCTTGCGGTGGGGCAAACTAAGTTAAAACCCGGAAAGAGAGGTGATACAACCTGGGGGATTACCACGTTACCCTCTATGTATCGCCCAACTGTGAGAACTGTCAAAAGGCCAGGCAGTTCCTTGAAAACAAGGGGATTAACTATGAAGAGAAAAACATTCAAGATCCCGGGGCAAGGGGTGAACTCCGTTATAAAACCGGGCGCACAGAGTGCCCCACCATCGATGTTGATGGTCACATCGTAGTGGGTTACCTGCCGGAAAAATGGGATCATCTCCTCCGGGAAGAACCTTTACGCCTGACCTAGTTAAAACATAGCAGCTGGGAAAAACAGGGTCCCTGGTGGGCCCTTTTTTTCGTGTAAAGCCCTCCGGCATGGTAAAATCATTATTTCTCCAGGAATAAATGTAAATCCGCCCAGGAATCCAGCAGCCCATCCGGCCGGTAACGTTCCAGTTCTGCCCGGGAAGCCACCCCCCAGGTGACCCCCAGGGTTTTAACCCCGGCAGAACGCCCGGCCTGAATATCGAAATAACTGTCCCCTACATAAACCGTCCGGTCGGGCCGGGTCCGGAGAATTTCCATGGCCTTAAGAATTGGATCGGGCAGGGGTTTGTGCCTGTCCACGTCATGGGCGGTGACCATGACGTCAATATATTGATCCAGGCCGGTGAAGTTAACTGTTCGCCAGGCACCCGTCTTCCCTTTAGAAGTAACAATGCCCAGCTTCAGGCCCATGGTACGCAGGTTGCGGAGCATTTCCAGCGTACCCGGGAAAAGCCGCGTATAGCGGTCATGATCAAGATGATAGTAGTGCTGGTAGCGCTTGATAAAATCTTCGGCCCTCTCTTCCCCGGCAAAATACCGGGCAATATCCACAATTGGGCGGCCAATCCAGCCAAGAACATTACCGTCATCCCAGGGAATGCCCATTTCACCAAACACCCGCCGGTAGGTATGCATTATTAAAGGAAGGGAGTCGGCCAGGGTGCCGTCAAGATCAAATAAAACAACCTCCACGCACATGATTCATCCCGCCTTTCCTCCAAACAGTATAGCACAACTTTCCGCTTACAGGCAGGCACCTGCACACAAAGCAGGTAGCAAAGTTTTAACAAACTCTCCATGTGCCCTGGTTTTATAGGAGGAGCGACCTGGAGTGAGCGCTGCCGGGCCAGGCCACGTGCCGCGGACCGGATGTCCGCGGAGGCCACCTGAACACAGGATGTATGAATGTGGCCAGTACCCGCCGAAGACCGGAGCCGGGGTCTTTTGGCCCGGCCAGCGAAACGACCGGGAGCGACGACTTTAAACCAGGGCACATCCCGGAGCACTTTGTCGTACAGCCTGTTACCTGCTCATGAAGCAGGTATTTTTTATTCTGTGGAGAATTCAAAACTCAAAAGGAGGGTTAAAAGTGACCATCAGTCGAAAAATTGCTGGTTTTCTTTCCCAGGCTTCCTGGATCCGCAAAATGTTTGAAGAAGGGGAGCGGTTACGCGCCATTTACGGCGCTGATAAGGTTTATGACTTTACTCTGGGTAATCCCGACGTGGAGCCACCGGCATCCTTTAAAGAGGAGCTACGCAGGCTGGCTGCAAACCCCATCCCGGGTATGCACCGTTACATGAGCAATGCCGGCTATGAGGAAACCCGCCGGGCAGTAGCTGAAGTCCTGGCTGAAGAAACGGGGTTACCTTTCCGTGCCCGGCATGTGATCATGACGGTAGGTGCCGGGGGAGGGTTGAACGTAGTATTGAAAACCCTGCTGGACCAGGGGGACGAGGTCATTGTACTGGCTCCCTACTTCGTTGAATACCGTTTTTACGTGGATAACCACGGCGGAATAATTAAAGAAGTAACTACCGGGCCGGATTTCCAGCCGGACCTGGCAGCCCTGGAAAAGGCCATTACCCCCAGGACAAAAGCAGTGATTATCAACTCACCCAACAACCCTACAGGAGTGGTCTACGGGGCCGGCTGCCTGGCGGAATTGGGAAGGCTTCTGGATAAAAAGGGCGAAGAACTGGGCACCACCATCTACTTAATTTCCGACGAGCCCTACGCCAAAATCGTTTATGACGGCCTGAAGGTACCCAGCGTGTTCCAGTTTACCCGTAACAGTATCGTGGTAACTTCCCACAGCAAGGACCTGGCCCTTCCCGGTGAGCGCATTGGTTATGTAGCCGTCCATCCAGATATCAATGAAGGCGACCTGTTGCTGGAGGGCCTGGTTTTCTCCAACCGCATTCTGGGTTTTGTTAATGCACCCGCCCTGATGCAACGGCTGGTAACCGGGCTGCAGCGGGAAAAGGTGGATGTTGCTGCCTACCAGGAAAAGCGTGATCTGTTATATAACCACCTGGTGTCCCTGGGCTTCGAGGTGGTAAAACCCCAGGGGGCTTTTTACCTTTTCCCCCGTTCACCACTACCCGATGACGTGGAGTTCACCAGGGTTGCTCAAAAATACAATATCCTGGTGGTACCGGGGAGTGGCTTTGGCCTGCCCGGCTACTTCCGCGTCTCGTACTGTATAAACAAACAAATCATCCTCAATTCTTTCCCGGCCTGGACGCAACTGGCCCGGGAGCTTGGCCTTTCCTAAAAAATTTAAGGGCGGCTGCCACCTTTTACAGTGGCAGCCCCCAAAAATCAAAAGCTCTGCTCCTTCAGCAGAGCCGGATAGTCAATTTACTCACCCGCTATTCCTCTACCAGCATTAACAATTTTTCATGCATGTGCAAGTTCAGCTGACGCATGACACTGCGCAGGGTCTCCGGATCTTTTAAAACCAGCCCATCGGCCCACCGCTCCAGGAGGTACTGCACAAATTCCATAAAACCGCTGGCCAGGGTCAGAGTATACAGTTCCCGGTAGCGGTTGTTATCCGGCTGGCAACCCGTACCCAGGCTCTCTTTATGAGTGAGCTTGAAATTGCTCAACTCCTTCTCTTCCCTGGTCCAGGAAACCACCCCGTCAACAACCTGCACCTCTTTACCGCAGGTATCACAAATAAATTTAGCCAAATATAACCCCTCCCTTAATTTTCCCCCAACACAAGCCTGATTCCCCTTACCTTAGTCTTTAAAAACTATTCTTTTCAGTTTATATTTAGATATAAAGGACCAAACTCCTGCCCTGATTGAAGATGGATTTTACCCGGCCAAAATCCAGGAACAAATCAGCGGGGAGGCCAGTTCATGATCAGGCGTGGAGTGAAGGACAGGTAGTCGGCACTGCTGAGGTAAAAGTTGATACCCCAGGCCTGGTCGGGCAGTCGGTAGCGGCAGGCCCGTGCGTGCAGGTGCCCGTAAACCACGTGTTTTACGCCGTATTCCTGGAAGATTTCAATAAACCCGCTATATTCGTGTTTTTCGTTGGTTGGCATGTAATGCATCATAACAATGATTTCCTCCGCGGTTCCCTGAACGCTGTCCAGTGAATTCCGCAGGCGGATCAGCTCGCGCTTGTAAATTTTCATATCCTCTTCCTTAAAAAAAGCACCATTGGGACACAGCCAGCCCCGTGTCCCGCAGATAACCAGATCTCCCAGCCGGACGTGATCATTTTGAATCAAGCGCAAATTGGGAGGAGCCATTGCCCTTACCCGGGAGATGCTCTGCCACCAGTAATCGTGGTTGCCCTGGACGGCTATAATGAGCCCCGGCAGTAGCCCGAGAAAATGCAGGTCCGGCCGGGCTTCCTCCAAACGCATGGCCCAGGAAATATCTCCACCCACCAGCACCACATCATCATCGGTAACGATCCGGGTCCAGTTTTCGTAAATGCGGGACGCATGGTTGGTCCAGGACTCATCCACTTCGGACATGGGCTTGTACTCCGGGCTATCCCCCCAGTTAGCCGGATCCGGTATCCTGGAAAAGGATAGATGCAAATCGCTGATAGCATATATTTTCATTCAACCTTCACTCTCCCACCCCGTGTACCTGCTCCCGGGCTGGTTTACTAGAGGGGGGACTTTAAACAAAAGGGGTGTAACCTGTGAATGAGTATAAACTTGTGGTGGTCATCGAAACCAGGGAACACGTTTACATCCGGCTCTTCGTTAATAATGTCCTTGCCAATCCCGAGGGCTTAATCCGTTTAAAACACGCAGAACTGGATCAGCTCTTCCGCGATCTTTTCAAGGGTTCCAGGGGAAAATGCATCAAATGTTACTGCCGGTATTCCCGCTGACCTAGATTTTTCTTCGACACATCAGCATGAACTCCTGCTCCCTTTGAAGGGAAAGTAAACTTTCTGGAAAAAACAGGCCCGCCGGGGCGCGGGCGCCCCTGAAAACCCACCCGGAATTATCAGGGGCGATTTCCAGGCAGGCAGAAAACTAACCATGAATTAACGGCGGCAGGCAGCGAGTGCATACCCAGAGACTCTCCCCCCGGTAACGGCAGGGGAGCAAGGGAACATGTTCTTCGCTGTTCCCGCAGCGGAAGCAGGTCTGGGTAAGGTATGTCTTCTCCTTATTCTTTAAATGCTCATGAACGGCCTCCTCGGAAAAAGCCGGGGCCTCCCGCTCCTCAATGGAAAGGGCACCCACCGGGCAGACGCCAATACAAAATCCCGCGCCATCACATAATTCTTCCCGCACAACTTTGGCCTTACCATTTATAATTTGAATTGCTCCTTCGGCACAGGGAGTAACGCACAGGCCACAACCTGTGCATTTCTCTTCATCTATACGCACGATTTGACGTTTGGGCATAAAAGGAACCTCCTCTTTTACTTTATAATTTATTTCCTGCCAATAAAATAACTCATTCTTACCGCGAAATACTGTGCGTTTTCTCCCGGGGCAGCTGTGACTATTCTCACATGGGCAGGGTGGTCTAATCACCCGCCATGCCCCATATATATAAAACGGTCGCCAGATTCGCTGCCCCGGGCAGCCTGATAAACCAATTATCAAGCAGGTGAAGTAATGCAGAAACGGCAGGAAATAATACGTATTTTTTGGACGGCCTGTGCCCTGTTGTTTGTTCTGGGCATGATTACCCGGCCCCAGACTGTTTTTGAAGGGGCCATTTTCGGACTTGGTACCTGGTGGAATATAGTATTCCCTTCCCTCCTCCCCTTTTTCATCGTCTCCGAATTGCTCATGAACTTCGGGGTCGTTCACTTCATGGGTGTTCTCCTGGAACCAGTTATGCGCCCCCTCTTTAACGTCCCCGGTACGGGTTCTTTTGTCCTGGCCATCGGCTATACCAGCGGCTACCCCATTGGAGCCATGGTTACCGCCCGGTTGCGGGCCCAAAAACTCTGTACCAGGATTGAAGCAGAGAGGTTAATGTCTTTTACAAACAATTCCAGCCCCCTCTTCATGCTGGTGGCTGTGGCCGTAGGAATGTTTCACAACGCTGCCCTTGGACCCCTTATTGCCGGGGCCCACTATATGGCCAACCTTACCCTCGGATTGTTACTACGTTTTTACGGCCGCCATGACCCGGAGATACTCCCCCGCCCCGCAGGTGAAAAGAACACCTGGATTTTAAAACGGGCCCTGGATGAATTGCTTGCCCATCAGGGGCAGGATAAGCGGCCACCGGGTCAGATTATTGGAGATGCCGTAAAAAATTCCATCAATAACCTTTTAACCATTGGAGGTTTCATCATACTTTTTGCCGTTATAATCAATCTGCTCACCCAGGCCGGCATTATTAACCTGATAGCCAGGGCCCTGGGACTGGTACTGGTACCCATGGGCCTTTCACCGGCCGTGCTCCCCGCCCTGGCCAGCGGGCTTTTTGAAATGACCACGGGCACCAGGCTGGCATCGGAAGCGGCTGCCCCTTTACTCCACCGGCTGGTTGCTGTAGCCATGATTCTGGCCTGGAGCGGCCTGTCCATCCAGGCCCAGGCAGCCAGCATGATCGCCGGAACCGATATCCGCATGAGACCTTTCATTCTGGTACGTATAGCCCATGCCATCCTGGCCGCCTTTTATACCTGCCTGCTATTTGGACCGGCTACGGCTCTAAACCAGTACCTCATCCAGCCTGTTTTCGCACCGCTTTTTGCAGCTCGTCCCATTTCCGCCTGGAGCATCAGCTTTCTCTCGCTTCTCATCCTGTTCGTTATCCTGGGCTTGATGATATTCCTGGCGCTGATCATAATCCTGCTCACCCGGTTGCGCATCCTGATCCTCAGACCTAGATAATCTTGACATTTTTTCTGGTAATTGCTTATAATATTTATAAGGTGTATATGTAAATTCTGGATAAAGGGGGTTTCCCTACCGGGTTTAAGTAGGCAGCGGAATAATAATCCCGGTAGAAGAAAACCTGCCGGGATTATTATTTTTTCAAAGGAGGTGTCAGAGTGAGAATTGCTATGTTGCACTGGGCTTTCCCGCCCATTATTGGTGGTGTGGAAAGCCATCTGGCCATGCTGTGCCCGGAGCTCAACCGCTACGGGTGCCAGGTTAGCCTGCTCACCGGAGCTACCCGCGAAGGAGATATGGAATATACCTGGCGCGGGCTCAAAATTTACCGTCACAGGTTAATGGACCTGAACAGCCTGGATGAAAAAGAACTGGTGAACAAAAAAAACGATATTCGCCGGTTAATTGTTAAATTTATCCAGCAAGTTCACCCTGACATTATCCATGCCCATAATATGCACTACTTTAGTCCGGTTCATCTAGAAGCTCTCCTTGAGGCCAAGAGGTGCTGGGGAATCCCCCTGATCCTGACGGCCCACAACGTCTGGTCCGATTCCCTCTGGGAAGAAATGTGCCGTTACGCCAGCGAATGGGATGCAGTAATTGCCGTAAGCCACTACATTAAGCAAGAACTGGTTAAGGCCGGTTTTCCTGAGGACAGGATTACCGTTGTGTATCATGGCATAGATCTGGAGAGGTTCAGGCCTCCCGGTGAAGAAGACCTGCAAAAAGTACGGGAAACTTACCCGGAAATTGCAGGGAAAAGAGTCATTTTCCATCCGGCCCGCATGAGCTACGACAAGGGATGCCATATCAGCATCAAGGCTTTCCAGCTCATTAAAGAACAATTCCCGGATACCATGCTGGTGCTGGCCGGTACGGAAAAAACCGTTGACTGGGGCAGCAAGCAACCCGAACATATATCCAGAATCAGGAACCTGATAACCGAAACGGGTTTGGAAAAAGATATATTCATCCGCTTTTTCCCCTGGGATGAAATACCGTTGATGTACCAGGCCGCAGAAATTTGTGTTTACCCTTCCTGCTTTGAAGAACCCTTTGGCCTGGCCATGCTGGAATCCCTGGCCACAGGTCGCCCCATCGTGGTCAGCCGGGCCGGCGGTATGCCCGAGGTAATTCAGGACGGCGTGAACGGTTTCGTGGTTCCCATGCACGATCACGAATCGCTGGCCCAAAAGTGCTGCTACCTGCTGGCCAATCCTGACCGGGCCCGGAAAATGGGTGCCACAGGGCGGCAAATGGTGGAAAAAGATTTTACCCGTGAGACTATGACAGCCCGTACACTCCAGGTATATGGCAAGGTACTGGCCTCTTACCTGCGCAGGCAGGTACAAATCGTCTAGGAGGTAAGGCGGTGCTTGACATAACCCATATACCGGGGTTAGCCACCCGGACCAATTTTTCCCAGGAAGTACTAAAAGAAGGTGAACTTTTCTTCATCTGTGGACCCGAGGGGGAGGTGTCCCGGGAACATAACGGCGGGTTTGGTCTTTATTACCGGGACACCCGCTTTCTCAGCTGCCTGGAACTGGGGTTGACGGAAGGAAACCTGCTTTTCCTTTCCTCCTCCATTAAAGATAGCCATTTTGCCCAGTTTGAACTGACCAACCCGGTGCTGGAACGGGATAACCACATAATCCCGGCAAGTACCATTCATATCCGTGCCCTGCGGGTTCTGGATAACGCCCTTTTCCAGAGGTTAAGGCTCATCAATTTTAACCCCATGCCCGTTATGATTACCCTCCAGTTTACCCTGGGAGCCGATTTTCGGGATATTTTTGTGATCCGGGGATTTGAACGCAAGGAGGAGGGGGAAATTTTCACCCCGCAACCCACGCAGGAAGGCATCCTTTTTGGGTACCGGGGAAGAGACAACCTGTGCCGTTACACCAGGGTTTCCTTTTCTCCTTTCCCTGACCATGTGGATGTAGATAAAGAAAAAAACCTGGCCACAGCACGCTTTTCCCTTACCCTGCCCCCGGGGCGCAAGGTTTACCTTTACATGCAGGTGAAGCCATTTATTGGTAATAAGCCCGGCGCCGCCATCGGCAGGAAGGGAGCTATCACCGCCGGATTCAGCCGGGCGGTGCGTAAAACATATACCCTTTATGAGAAATGGAAGCAGCAGTGTACCCAGTTTAAAAGCGACAATATCTTTTTAAGCAACATGCTTCGCCGTAATGTCACCGACCTGTATGCCCTGTGCACAGATTATCCCGATCTGGGAACTATTGTTCAGGCCGGCATACCATGGTATGCCGCTCCCTTTGGACGTGACGCCCTGATTACCTCCTGGCAGGCGCTCATTGTCAACCCGGACATTGCGGTAAAAAGCCTGTACTTCCTGGCCAGCCTGCAGGGGAAGGAGGATAATCCCTGGCGGGATGAAGAGCCCGGGAAAATACTCCATGAACTCCGCCGGGGTGAGCTGGCCGCCTGCGGGGAAATTCCCCATACACCCTATTATGGCAGTGTGGATGCCACTCCCTGGTTCATCATCCTCCTTTCCGAAACCTACCACTGGACTGGAAACAGGCAACTGCTAACCGATCTCGCGGAAAATCTTTTTGCCGCTGTAAACTGGTGCCGTAAATACGGGGATATGGACGGCGACGGGTTCATAGAATATGCCGTACGTTCTCCCCGGGGACTGACCAACCAGGGGTGGAAGGACTCCTGGGACGGGGTTATTGACCCCCGGGGCAATCTCCCCAGCGGACCTATTGCCCTGGTAGAAGTACAAGCCTACTACTACCTGGCCTTAAAGCGGGCTGCAGAAATGGGCCGCATACTCGGGAAGGACGGATGGTCCCGGGAACTGGAAGAAGAGGCCCGGGCCCTCCAGCGCAAGTTCATAGAAGCTTTCTGGATGGAAGATGAACAATACCTGGCCTATGCCCTTGACGGGGACAAAAATCAAATTAAAACCATTGTTTCCAACCCGGGTCACTGCCTGTTCACCGGTATTCTCCCCGAAGAAATGGCCCTGGCGGTAGCCCGGCGGTTGTTAAATAACGACATGTACTCGGGATGGGGCATTCGCACCATGAGTAAAGTTATGGGGCCCTATAACCCCATGAGTTATCATAACGGTTCTGTCTGGCCCCATGATAACGCCATTATTGCTTACGGGTTACGTTGTTACCGGCAGTTTGATTTACTGGAAAAGGTTGTTACCGGCCTTTTTGAAGCAGCCATGTCCTTCCCCTATCACCGCCTGCCGGAGGTTTTTTGCGGTTTTACCAGGCGCAGGGACGGCGGTCCCGTACATTACCCCACCGCCTGCGATCCCCAGGCCTGGGCCGTGGGAACCATGCCCCTGCTCATACGTACCCTGCTGGGCATTTCCTGCTGGGGCAATGAGGTTCATGTAAGCGCACCCCAGCTACCCCCCTGGGTTCAGGAGATTCAAATCTGCAACCTGTCTGCAGGTTCCGGAACGGTTGATCTGGAATTTACCCGCAAGCAGGGGAAAGCCTACTGCGGGGTCCTGCGGGCCACGGGGAATACCCGGGTGATTATTGAGAATTAAAGGAGGTGGCAGTTGTGTACAGCTACGGCAGAAGTTCTGCCCAGCTGGCTGTGGTTTCCAACCGCGGAGCCTATACCATCCAGGAGAGTTATGATCGCCTGGTTACCAGGCGCACGGTAGGAGGGCTGGCCTCGGCAGTAGAACCGGTTTTGCACGCCCAGGGCGGAACCTGGATCTCCTGGTGCGGGCGCATCGACAATTCGGGTAAGGACCGGGGCGCAAAGTTGAGCATCCCACCGGGGGAACCACGCTACCATCTCCAGGAAGTTTTTCTCTCTACCGAAGAACATGATAACTATTATCATGGATTCTGCAACGCCTGCCTCTGGCCCCTTTGCCATCAGATGCCTGAACGCTGTTCCTTTGAAAAGGCCTACTGGGATGCATACCGCCGGGTAAATCAAAAGTTTGCCCGCATTACAATGGAAACCAGAAAGGAAATTTACTGGGTACACGACTTTCACCTGGCCCTGGTACCACAGCTTTTGCGGAACATGTCCGGAAGTGCCACCATAGCCTTTTTCTGGCACATCCCCTTCCCCCCACCCGACATATTCCAGATTCTCCCCTGGGGGCGCCAGATTATTTATGGCCTCCTGGGAAGTGATCTTATTGCTTTCCATACGGCCCGGTACGTCCAGAATTTCCTCGACACCGTCGCCTGCTATTACCCGGCCAGAATTTATCCGGAGCAGGGTTTGATCCGCCTGCATAACCGCCGCATCCTGGTTCAGGCCATACCGGTAGGTATTAACTGCCACCGTTTCGAACAGCTGGCCGCCGATCCCGCGGTAAGGGCCAGGGCGGAAGAAATACGCCGTTCCCTCGGCGCGGAAAAAATACTGCTGGGTATAGACCGCATGGATTATACCAAGGGAATACCCGAGCGGATACGGGCTATGGCTTATTTTTTAGAAAAATATCCTGAATATTGTGGAAGGGTTACCCTCTTACAGATTGCCGTACCCAGCCGCAACGGCATTGGTGAATACGGTGTTTTAAAACAGGAAGTGGAAAGGCTGGTAGGAGAAATCAACGGACGTTACGACAGGACATACGGAGCCGTACCGGTGCGCTACCGCTACCAATCCCTGGACCAGGCGGAATTAGTGGCTCATTACCTGGCTGCCGACGTCCTGCTGGTGACAGCTTTAAGGGATGGCCTTAACCTGGTGGCCAAGGAATTTGCCATCTCGCGCATCGATGGTAAAGGGGTGCTCGTATTAAGTCCCTTTGCCGGAGCAGCAGAAGAACTTCACGGAGCGCTCCTGGCCAATCCCTTTGAACCCGCCCACCTGGCAGCCAAAATTAAAATGGCGCTGGAGATGCCCCTGCAGGAACAAAAAAATCGCCTGGAATCTTTACGCCGCACAATCAAGAACCGGGACGTGCGCTGGTGGTGGCAGAGCAACCTGAAACTGGTCAAGAGCCTGGTTTCGGGCCTTTCCCCGGCAAGCACCAGCGCGGCCAACCTGTAATACCGGGAGGCAGATCCCGGTGGGTGTAAATTTACCCCTGGTCACACCGGAAACACTGGCTGAGAAGATGGCCGGGGCACCCCGGCTGCTGCTCATGCTGGATTATGACGGCACGCTGGTACCCATTGCCCCTACCCCGGATCAGGCCCGCCCCGAACCGGAGCTGATATCCGTCCTGGGAGAACTCTCCCTTTTACCCGGACGGGTGGTGGCAATTATCAGCGGCCGCAGGCTTTCCGAACTGCAGGAATTAATTCCCCTGGCCGGGCTGCACCTGGTTGGTGCTCACGGTGCGGAAATACAGGAAGCCGACGGCAAAGTACACCGCCTGTTCAAAGATCAGCGGGCAAAAGAAATTATTTCAGAGCTGGACGGAATAGCCCGGGAATGCATTGCCAGCCGCAGGGGTTTCCTGGTGGAAAACAAGGGTATTTCGCTGGCCCTGCACTACCGCCAGGCTGATCCCTTCCTGGCCCGGCAGGTGATAGATAACTTCATAAAAAAAATTTCCTCCCTTCCGGATGCCAACCGGCTGGAACTTATGCCGGGCAAGAAAGTGCTGGAGGTACGCCCCCGGGGAGTCAATAAAGGACTGGCAGTAAGATACCTGTGCCGGAAACACGCGGGGGCACTCCCGGTTTATATTGGAGATGATATCACCGATGAGGATGCCTTCAAAGCACTGAAAAACGGGTGCACCATCCTGGTCAGCCCCCGGCCCCGCCCCAGCGCAGCCAGCGCCCGCCTGCCTTCACCCCGGCATGTGGGTAAAATGCTATCCCTTTTGCTTGCAAAAACCAAATTAAAAGTCCGATAAAAAATGCAGGCCGCCAGTGGTATGCTTTCCCTGCTCACCGGACATGATAATTTTAACCGACACCAGGTTCAAAGTGGGTGAGATAATTTGGCGGACCTGCATGCTTTTTTTCATCCCCGGACGGTAGCTATCGTCGGTGCATCCAACAAGAAGGGTAAAATTGGTAACGTGCTGGTCAGGAATATGATCGACTGTGGTTACCCGGGCAGGATATACCCCATTAATCCTAAAGCAGAAGAGGTAGAGGGACTTCGCTGCTACCCCAGTTTAAGTGCTGTCGGGGAAAAGGTGGACCTGGTGGTAATCGCTGTCCCGGCCGCCCGGGTTATCAACGTGGCCCGGGAATGCGGCCAGGCCGGGGTTAAAAACCTGGTGGTAATTTCGGCGGGATTTAAGGAAGTGGGCAGGGAAGGATTGTTACTGGAAAGGGAACTTACCGGCATTTGCCGGAAATACGGTATGGGTCTCTTGGGACCCAATTGCGTGGGCATGATCGATACACACGTCCCTATAAACGCTTCTTTTTCAGCTGTTTTTCCGCAACGGGGCAATATCGCTTTCATTTCCCAGAGCGGGGCCATGCTGGTGGCCATTCTCGACTGGAGTCAGACCATCGGGCTGGGCTTCTCCCGCATAGTCAGCCTGGGCAACAAGGCCGATCTAAATGAAGCGGATTTCATAGCGGACGCAGCCGATGATCCCCATACCAGGGTCATCCTGTGTTATATCGAGGACGTAGCCCGGGGCCAGCAATTTTTACAGGCAGCCAGGGCAGCCGTTCGCAAAAAGCCGGTGATAATCCTGAAGAGCGGGGCCAGCCAGGCGGGAGCCCGGGCTGCCTCTTCCCACACCGGAGCCCTCGCCGGCAGCGACCTGGCCTATGAAACAGCCTTCCGGCAGTGCGGCATTATCCGCGCCCGGAGCATGGCCGAACTTTTTGACCTGGCCGTTGCTTTCGCCCACCAGCCTGCCCCCGGGGGGAACCGGATAGCAGTGATCACCAACGCCGGGGGGCCCGGCATTGTAACCACGGATAACATTGAAATGAGCGATCTGGCCATGGCCCGTTTAACAAAAGAAACCGCCCGGGAGCTAAGGTCAAACCTGCCCCCGGAAGCGGCCATTTATAACCCGGTGGATGTCCTGGGCGATGCCGGGGCCGACCGTTACCGGTTTGCCCTGGAAAAGGTTCTCGGCGATCAAAACGTGGATGGTGCGGTGGTCCTGGTATGCCCCACCGCAGTTACAGAACCAGAGCAAACCGCCCGGGCCATCATTGAGACTCACCGTTCCCATCCGGAAAAACCGGTACTTGCCGCCTATATGGGCGGTAAAATCCTGGCAGGGGGGGCCAGGCTCCTGGCAGAAGCAGGAATACCCTGTTTTACCTTTCCCGAACCGGCCGTTAAAGCCCTGAGCGGAATGGTACGCTACGCCCGGGCCAGGGAACTGCCGGCAAAAGTAGAGGAACTTGCACCGGAGGGCATACAACGCGAACCGGTCAGGGAAATGTTTCAAAAGGTACGCCAGGAAGGCAGGCTAACTCTCCTGGGCAGCGAAGCCAGCCAGGTAGCCGCATATTACGGGATCAAAACCGCCCCGATTATTCTGGCTACCAGCCCCGATGAAGCAGCAGCCAGGGCACAGGAAATAGGTTTCCCGGTGGTTATGAAGGTAGCCTCCCCGCAAATTTTACACAAGTCGGACATCGGGGGAGTAAAAGTGGGTATAAAAACCCCCCGGGAGGCCCAAAGAGCCTTTATAGATATAACCGAAAACGTACAGCGTTTCCTGCCCAGGGCGGTAATTCACGGAATAGAGGTCCAGAAAATGATGCCGCAGGGAACGGAACTGATCATTGGCATGACCCGGGACGTGCAGTTCGGTCCTTTAATTGCTTTCGGGCTGGGTGGAATTTACGTCAACCTTTTAAAGGACGTTTCTTTTCGCCTGGCTTATGGCCTGACCAGGGAAGAAATTCAAAAAATGTTGACCGAAACCAGGGCCTATACGCTGCTGAGAGGATACCGGGGTGAAAAACCCAGGGATTTAGAAGCAATTATTGAAATGATTGCCCGCACGGCCAGGCTGGTTCTCGACTTTCCCGAAATTGCAGAAATGGATATTAATCCTGTATTTGCTTACACCGACGGGGCCCGGGCCCTGGATATAAAAATAACCATTTCGTGAGGTGAAAGCGGTGAAAAACCTTTACATTATGGGCACTGCCGGTAGCGGAAAGACAGCCCTGGCAGTGGGGCTGGCCCTAAAATTAGTTGAGCAGGGATACAGGGTTGCTTACTTCAAGCCGGTGGGTCATACCACTGGTTTCAGGGAACAGCACGATGAAGATGCCCGCTTGATGCAGGAAGTGCTGGATTTAAAACACCCCCTGGAGATGATCGTTCCTTTTACAGCGGGGCCGTCCTACCTGTCGGGGTGCCGGCAGGGTGACGTGCTGGAACGGGTCCTTTTTTGCTACCGGCAGGTAAGTGCCGGGGCTGACGTGGTGCTTATCGGGGGAGCTGCTTTCCCTCACATTATGGGCTGCTGGGGCCTGGACGCTGCTACCCTGGCCAGGAAGCTGGAAGCAACGGTCCTGTTCACCATCCGCATTGAAAACGACTTCAGCCTTGACATGGCCATTTTCTTTAACAGGTACCTGGCACAACAGGGTATCCAGGTGCTGGGAAACATTTTTAACAACGTTCCCCGCCCCTTGCTGGCCAAGACAGAGGGAATATACAAGGCCATCCTCAACGAACAGGGGTACCGCACCCTCGGCATTATCCCCCAGTGCCCGGAATTATCTTCGCCAACCGTAATGGAATTTTACGAAACTCTGGGTGGGGAAATACTGGCCGGTGAAGAAAATATGAACCGCCTGGTAGAGGACGTAATTATTGGGGCCATGACCATTGAAAGCGCTCTCGGTTACTTACGGCGGGCACCCAATAAAGCCGTTATAACCGGTGGGGACCGGGCTGATCTTGCCCTGGCAGCTCTGGAGACCAATACCTCGGTGGTAATACTCACCGGCGGGTTATACCCGGATATTAAAGTTATCGCCCGGGCGGCAGAAAAAAACGTACCATTAATTCTGGTACATTACGATACTTTTACCACTATTGAAAAGTTAGCCGAGGTCAGCCGGCACATTCACCCGCGGGACCGCAAGCGGATTACCCTGGCCAAAGAAAATGTGGAAAAATATTGTGACTTTACAGCCATCTTGCAGGCCCTGGCGGATTAACCCTGAGCGGACCGGGTATTTACATTACTGTCAACCCTGACTCCCCTTAATTCTGCCCGCCCGTTGCGGATCTGGGTCATAATTTTATCCAGTTCTTCTTCCAGGCCTCCCAGGATCTCATCGGCATATTCCCGCGCACCCTGCTTGATTTCCCTGGCCACCTGTTCCGCCCGCTGGACAATTTCATCAGCCATTGCCCGGGCTTTTTTTACCACTTCGCTTTCCTCTGCCTGCTTTTCCAGCTGTTTCTGGGCGTCTTCCAGAAGACGTCCCGCTTCCTTACGGGTATCAGCCAGTACTTTTTCCCGCTCCTGGAGAAGCCAGCGCGCCTGGCGCAATTCTTCGGGCAAGGTGGTACGGATACGGTCCAGGTAATCCAGTAACCGGTCTTCATCCACCATCACCCGCCGGGTCATGGGTATGCGGGGACTGTTTTCAATCATCTCCTCTATCTCATTTAGAATGTGCAATAACTCCACTTTTACCCCTCCCTAACCGGTCGCCCGAGGGCCATAAATTTTTCCCTCAACTTTTGCTCCACCACGGGAGGTACCAGATCACGTACGCAGCCGCCAAAGTAGGCCACTTCCTTTACCGCACTGGAACTGATAAAGGAATATTCAGCCCTGGTCATGAGAAATAAAGTATCTATTGAGGGTACCAGTTTTTTATTGGTCAGGGCCATCATAAATTCATTTTCAAAATCCGAGATAGCCCTTAAACCCCGGATGATTGCC
This sequence comes from Desulfofundulus thermocisternus DSM 10259, assembly GCF_000686645.1. NCBI lineage: Bacteria > Bacillati > Bacillota > Clostridia > Eubacteriales > Peptococcaceae > Desulfofundulus > Desulfofundulus thermocisternus. Next base: position 19,160 of record NZ_JMLG01000008.1, on the reverse strand, counting down.
TGCGCACCAAGATTTTTGGCATAATTAACAGTCAGCCCGTCAAAAGAATCAACAACCACATTATAGTAGGGCTGTAAGACCTCCCGCAGCATTTCCAACCTTTCACTAACAGTAAAAAGCGGCTTTTTACTGGTATTACGGGATACTGCTACAACCAGCTGGTCAAATAAACATGCTGCCCGCTCAATTACATCCAGATGCCCGTTGGTTATAGGATCAAAACTTCCTGGATAGACTGCGATGCGCAAAAATTAATCCTCCTCTCCGGCAAAACCGGGCTGGTAATAAAATAAAAGCACTGTATCTCCTACCACATGCCGGCGGCACTGCACCAGCCCGCCCACATGAACCGGGCTTTCCAGCCGCTTGCTGCTTTCGGCTACTATAACACCGCCGTCCGCGAGCAACCCGTAACGATCGATTGCCTCCAGGGTGGGTATCTCCAGGCCCTGTCCATATGGTGGGTCCATAAAAATTATATCAAAACGCTGCCCCTCCAGTTGCTTTAAAACTCCCAAAACATCCTGCGGCAGCACTTCCGCTTTTCCGGCCAGCCCTACCTGCATAAGGTTATCGCGAATGGCCCTAACCGCCTTCCTGTCCCGCTCCACAAATACAGCCCGGGCCGCGCCACGGCTTAAAGCTTCAATGCCCACATTACCCGTGCCCGCATAAAGATCCAGGAAACGAGAGCCGGGTACCCTCGAGCCCAGAATGTTAAAGAGGGATTCCTTAACCCTGTCGGCAGTGGGCCGCCCGCTCCATCCCCGGGGGACTTTCAAATTTCTTTTCCTGGCAATTCCAGCAATGACCCTCAAACTTATACTTCTTCCTCCGTCTCATCAACGCAAATATTATAGCATATTATACCAAAAAAATCGATCAGGCAAAATATGTAGCGTATAATCCTTCTCCAACCGGAAAATATATCTTTGAAAGTAAGAAGAATCAATGCAGGAGGCGGCAATATTGCTTATTGAACTTTTTCGCTCCTACGGCGTAAATCTCGATCTGGCATTAGAAGCGCGGGAGATAGTCCGGGGGGAAACGGGGCAGGAAATCCCCGGTGTCAGGGTGGACCGGGAAAGATTTGACCACGGGGAAGTAACCATTGTACATATAGTGGAAAAGACTGCCGAAGCCATCATGGGTAAACCTGTGGGGACGTATATCACCATCGAGGCTCCTGCATTGAGGGAAAACAATCCCACCGCTCATCATGAAATAAGCCAGATCCTGGCCCGGCAGTTAGAAAAATTCGTGAACCATATTCCTGAACACGGCAATATCCTGCTGGTCGGCCTGGGAAACTGGCGGGCTACCCCTGATTCTCTGGGGCCCAAAGTTATCGAAAAGAGCCTTGTAACCAGGCATTTATATAACTATGCCCCCCAGGAATTAAAGGGCGGGATGCGCTCCGTCAGTGCCCTGGCACCGGGAGTCCTGGGGTTAACGGGTATAGAAACGGCTGAAATAATTAAGGGTGTAGTGGATAAAATTCATCCGGAATTAATTATTGCCATAGATTCCCTGGCCGCCCGCAACGTATCCCGCATCTGCACAACCATCCAGATAGCCGATACGGGTATAAGCCCGGGCTCCGGCATTGGTAATCAACGGGCCGGAATTAACAGGGAGAGCATGGGTGTGCCGGTAATTGCCATCGGGGTACCAACTGTAGTACATGCTGCCATCATCAGCCAGGATACCATTAATGCTTATTTGGAACAGCTACAGGCCGTGCCCGCAAATGTGAATTTTAATCCCGCCCTGGCCCGGCGCGCCATTGAAAAAATCCTGGAACCTTTTGGCGGCAACCTTACCGTAACTCCCAAAGAAATAGATTCTTTAATTGCCACCACGGCCAAGGTTATAGCAGGAGCAATTTCCCTGGCCCTGCATCCAGGCTTGACGGAGGATGACTACAGCTATTACCTTCATTAAGAAAATTGTCCCTGCCGGGGGCCCAACCAACAGGGAGCCGGATACTTGCTCATCCTTGAAGTTGGGCCCCTCGATAGGGAACAATATTAGACAGAGAGCTCATACCTTAACCTCCGTTAAGGAGTGGTGCGAGCGTTGGTTACCTGAGGAGTCGGAGGCTGGGTACCGCTGGCCAGGCTTTGCTCATAAGCGGCAATCATCTTCCGGACCATGTTACCGCCAATGGCACCGTTTACCCGGGAAGGCAGGTCGCCCATGTAACCGCTCTGGGGAACCTGAATTCCCAGTTCAGCAGCAGTTTCCCACTTAAACTGCTCCATAGCCGCGGCGGCCTGGGGAAGAATCAATTTGTTCCGCTTTTGCCCTAACGCCATTTATGTCACCTCCTTACCTTTGAGCTACTCTTATTATGACCTTAACGCAACTGATTATGTCTAGAACATTTTACCCCACCACTTCACTTTAACCCCTAAAACACAAGGTTTTTAAGAAAGGATGTTGCCTTGATCTGTCTTGGTTTGACCTTCCTTAAATAAAGCATAAATTTGCAAAGAAAAAAGCCTTTAACAGGCTCAAACTTTTTAACCAATATCCAGATATCCGGCTTTTTCTCCAAATCTTATACGCATTTCCCGGGCCAGGAGGCGATGTTCCGGCGCCTTTAGTTCGGGATCTTTTTTTATCAGGGCCACTGCTTCCTCCCGGGCAAGCTGCAGGGCACGCCAGTCCCGGATCAGGTCGGCCACCTTAAATTCGGGCAGCCCCGACTGCCTGGTACCGGCAAATTCCCCCGGCCCCCTTAACTGCAGATCCTTTTCGGCCAGGGCAAAACCATCGGTGGTGGAGGTCATGGCCTGTAACCTGAAACGGGCCTCTTCAGTATTGCTGTCAGAAATAAGGATACAGTAAGAACGGGCTTTTCCCCGCCCCACCCTCCCCCGCAACTGGTGCAGCTGGGCCAGCCCAAAACGATCGGCATCCAGGATTACCATTACTGTGGCGGTGGGTACGTCCACCCCGACCTCTACCACAGTGGTGGTCACCAGCACCTGGATCTGACCTGTGCGAAAGGCCTCCATAACCTCTTCCTTTTCCCCCGGTTTCAACCGTCCGTGGAGCAAACCTATCCTGCACCCGGCCAGGGGACCCCGGGAGAGTTCCTCCACCAGCTCCACGGCAGCCCGCACATCAATCTTCTCGGATTCTTCCACCAGGGGACAAACCACATAAGCCTGTCCCCCCTTTTCCACTTCCCTTTGCACCAGGCCGTAAACCCGTGGGAGATAAGAAGAAGGAAGAACATAGGTTTGAACAGGCTGCCGCCCGGGGGGAAGCTGGGAAATGGTGCTTACCTCCAGATCTCCATAAAGGGTTAGTGCCAGCGTACGGGGTATGGGTGTAGCCGTCATGACCAGCACATCGGGGCAGTGCCCTTTATATTGCAGTTTGGCCCGCTGCCGCACCCCAAAACGGTGCTGTTCATCAATAACCACCAGCGCCAGAGCTTTAAACTGTACTTTCTCCTGAATCAGGGCCTGGGTACCCACGACCAGGGGTATTTCCCCACTGGCCAGACCGCTTAGAATTTTTTCTCTTTCTTTCTTTTTCATACTCCCGGAAAGCAGACCGACTTCAATTCCTAAAGGAGCCAGATCTCTGGAGAGAGTAAGGTAATGCTGCTCGGCCAGGATTTCTGTGGGCACCATTAACGCTCCCTGCAGCCCGCTTCCCACCGCCCGGAGCAGGGCCAGAGTACTGACCACTGTCTTTCCCGCCCCCACATCTCCCTGCAACAGCCGGTTCATGGGCCAGGGAGCATCCATGTCGGCTTTGATTTCTTCCCACGCCTGCTGCTGGGCGTCCGTCAGGGTAAAGGGCAGGCTGGAAAGGAAACTCTCCACCAGGTTCCTGCGATCATGGTAACGGTGCGGCTTCATCCTTCTGGTATTCTGCCTGCGCCTCAGGGCCAGGAGAAGCTGGAGCAAAAACAGCTCTTCAAAAATAAAACGTTTTCTTGCCCTGATAGCTTCCTTTTCGACTGCGGGAAAATGGATCTGCCGCAGGGCACTGGCAAGATCGGGCAGGGAAAACTTTTGCCGTATTTCCGGCGGGAGAAAATCATGGATGTGAGGCAGCCATTCGTCCAGGGCAAGGCTGACTAAAGAACGCATAAGCCGCTGGCTCAACTGTTCTGTAAGCGGGTAAACAGGAATCAAGCCGCTTTGAGGTGCGTGGGTTTCGCCATCCAGCAACTCATAATCGGTTACCAGCAGCTGGACTTCGCCAAAACGGCGCTCGATCTTCCCCGTAACCTGGATACGGCTCCCGGGAGCCAGCAGTTTTTTTATGTAACGCTGGTTGAACCATACAGCAATAAAATACCCCCCCGGCTCCTGGATCTGGACCCTGGTAACCCAGAGGCCGGGCCTGGGGTTAAGTTCGCTGACCCTGAGCACCCTGCCCTGCAGGGTAGCCTGTTCCCCGTGGGCACAGGCACTGGATGGCTTTACTGTACGTTCCCGGTATTCCCGGGGAAAATGATAAAGTAAATCCCTTACAGTTTTAATTCCCAGTTTCTTCAGCAGGGCAAAGCGGCGCGGGCCAACCATCTTTAAATATTGAACGGGATAGCGCTCATAACCGGTTTCAACCATGAATTGCTTTAAATTATACTTACCCCCTTATACACCTGCCGCAGCTTATTTAGGATCAAATTTGCGGTCTCATCAGCACTTACTGAACCTGCGAGAAAATCCGGATCACACCGGATGTTTTACCTTGCACAGCAAGGGCATTTTTGCTAGAATTTAAGAGTGGTCTAGAAAAAGGAGGTGGCATTCTTGGCCAGAAAATGTGCTATCTGCGGTAAAGGCGTGGTGGTGGGTATGCAGGTTAGCCACTCCCACATCCGGACCAAAAGGACCTGGCAGCCAAATTTACAGCGGGTAAGGGCGCTGGTTAACGGTACCCCCAGGAGAATACTGGTCTGCACCCGTTGCCTGCGCAGCGGTAAGGTGCAGAGGGCAATTTAACAAAGCGGCTTTTACAAGCCGTTTTTTATTTTATAGGCCCGGATTCCGGTCTATAGAATCCTTTGCAGGCGGGGACTGGGGGTAATACCGGGTATGCGCCCCCGCTTGGCAACGGGTTTGCCGTTAACCTCTTTCAAATCCATGGTCATATCTATCGGTGCAGCACCGGATATATAGCTCCCCACCCCGAAAGAATCAGCCCCTGCCTGGCTTAGTAACTGGATGCGCTCGGGAGTCAGGCCGCCGCTCACCAGGATCTCCACGTGGTTGTATCCCGCCTGATTCAGGCGGGCACGCACCTCCCTGACCAGCGCGGGAGTAACTCCCCCCCGCTCGCCGGGAGTATCCAGCCTTATGGCTGCCAGGTCTTTCCCCAGGACCCGGGCGACCCGCAGAGCCTCTTCCGCCTCATCTTTAAAGGTATCCACCAGCACAATTACCGGCGTCCCTTCAGGCATGGTCCGCTGGTAAGCCAGGGCTACCTCCACGGTATCCCCTACGATGAGCATGACGGCATGGGGCAGCGTTCCCACAGGTTCCTGACCGGCCAGTTTGGCTCCCAAAATACAGCTGGCCCCGTCGGCACCCCCCACGATTGCCGCCCTCTCCATAACCGGGGCCACCGCCGGGTGGACATGCCGGGCACCAAAGCAAACCACCCGTTTGTTACCCGCAGCTTCCCGGCATTTCCTGGCTGCCGTAGCCCAGCCGCTGGAGCTGGCCAGTATGCCCAGGATAGCCGTTTCGTAAATGCCGAAGCGGTCGTAGGGACCGTGGATGCGCATAACCACTTCTTTTTCCCCAAACCACTCTCCCTCGGGTAGGGACCAGACCTCCACCCCCGTCCCGGCCAGGAGAGTTTTCACCTCCGGTACCCCGGCCAGCACACCTTCCCTACCGGCAAAAATCTCAGCTGTTACTTCCGTTCCGTCAAGGCCCATGGCCCGTAGAATTTCCCTGGTTTTGATAAAGTAAATATCGGTTGTCCAGCCGGCCATAATTTCCTGGTTGCTGGCGGAAAAAAGCCTTTCACCGGGTGTAACCCGAAAATCAGCCACTTCTTTTAAATTTTGTATTGTGCGTGGTGACTCCACCGGTATGCCTCCTTCTCATTAGCCAAGGCTGCGCATGAGGTTGGCCATTTCAATAGCCCCCACCGCAGCATCCCAACCTTTGTTACCAGCCTTGGTTCCCGCACGTTCTATAGCCTGTTCGAGGGTATCGGCAGTAATTATACCGAATATCACCGGCACACCGGAATCCAGCCCCACTTTGGCCACTCCCTTGGCCACCTCGGCAGCCACATAGTCGAAATGGGGTGTGGCCCCGCGGATCACCGCCCCCAGGCAGATTATGGCGTCAAAACGCTGTGCAGCCACCAGGCGCCTGGCCACCAGGGGAATTTCAAAGGCCCCCGGCACCCAGGCAATCTCTATATCCTGATCCGCCACACCGTGCCGGTGCAGGGCATCGAGAGCCCCCGTTAAAAGCTTGTTGGTGATAAACTCGTTGAAACGTCCCACCACCAGGCCGAAACGCAGGCCCTGGCCAATCAAGTGTCCCTCGTATACTTTAGGCATTATGCTACCCCTTTCCATATAAAGGTACCTGTCTTCCCGTCTTCACCATTAATTAAGGCCGCACAGGAATAAGTATTTTAGCTCACCTCATCGGCTATACTGAGCAGGTGACCCAGTTTTTTTCTTTTTGTTGCCAGGTAGAAGCGGTTATATTTATTGGGAGATATCTCAATGGGTATCCTGGCCACCACTTCCAGGCCATAGCCCTCCAGGCCGGCAATCTTCCGCGGGTTATTGGTCAACAAACGAATTTTCTTGAGCCCGAGATCAACCAGAATTTGAGCCCCGATACCATAATCCCGCAGGTCGGGAGGGAATCCCAGAGCTTCGTTGGCTTCCACCGTATCCTTACCCTGATCCTGCAGCTTATAAGCCCGGATCTTGTTTAAAAGACCTATACCGCGGCCTTCCTGCCGCATATAGAGTAACACACCTACTCCTTCCCTGGCAATCATTTGCATGGCCCGGACGAGCTGATCTCCACAATCACAGCGGGTGGAACCCAGGACGTCTCCGGTCAGGCACTCGGAATGAACCCGTACCAGGGGGGCTTCCACCTGACTTAAATCCCCCTTAACCAGGGCCAGATGACCTTTACCATCCAGCAGGCTTTCATAAGCTACGGCAGTAAACTCACCATATTTGGTAGGCAGGCGGGCAGAATCCACGCGGCGGACCAGTTTTTCTGTACGCCGCCGGTACCTGATTAAATCGGCAATGGTAATGATCTTCAAGCCGTGCTGCCGGCAGAAAGCCATTAATTCAGGCACCCGGGCCATGGTACCGTCTTCCTTCATAATCTCACAAATTACCCCTGCCGGGTACAATCCAGCCAGCCGGGCCAGATCTACTGCTGCTTCGGTATGGCCGGCCCGGCGCAGCACCCCGCCCTCCCGGGCACGCAGGGGGAAGATGTGTCCCGGGCGGCGCAAATCTTCGGGCCGGGTGGCCGGATCCAGAATAGCCCTGATGGTCTGTGCCCGCTCATAAGCGGAAATACCTGTACTGGTATCCTTGTGGTCCACAGATACGGTAAAAGCGGTACCATGTTTGTCAGTACTGTGGGTAACCATAAGCGGCAAATCCAGTTCATCCGCCCGCTCATTGGTTATGGGCATACAGATCAGTCCCCGGGCATGGGTGGCCATAAAATTAATTGCCTCGGGAGTAACTTTTTCCGCCGCCATGATGACATCGCCTTCATTTTCCCGGTCCTCGTCGTCCACAACGACCACCATTTTGCCCTGGCGGATATCCTCGATGGCCTCTTCTACAGAGTTAAAACGAAATTCCATTGCTCCTTCACTCCTGTCTATCTGGTTATAAATCCATGTTCAGCCAGAAAATCCAGGGTAATCCCGGAGGACCTGCCCCGGATCTGCCCCGGAGCGGGCAGATTTAAAAATCTTTCTACATACTTCCCGATAATGTCCGTTTCCAGGTTCACCAGATCTCCCCTTTTTTTAGCACCCAGAATGGTATGCCGGGCGGTATGGGGGATCAGGGAAACTAAAAAGCTCTCCTCATCCACATCCACCACCGTTAAACTGGTGCCATCGACAGCCACCGAACCTTTTTTTACTATATATCTCAACACTTCCGGTGCAGCACCAATAGTTAGCAGGATAGCTATATCATGTTCCTGGCGGCGTAAAACTTGACCCACACCATCAATATGCCCGGTCACCAGGTGGCCACCCAGCCGGTCACCCAGGCGCAAAGCCCTTTCCAGGTTGACCCGATCTCCCGGCTGCAGGTGTCCCAAATTGGTCCGGGCCAGGGTTTCGGCCATAACGTCTACCGTAAATGATGAACGGGTGAAGGATACCACTGTCAGGCAAACACCATTTACGGCCACACTATCTCCCAGCTCCAGATTGCCCGGTATCCTGGCCGCCTCCACCGTCAACCGGGCGGAATCCTTTCCCCGGCTTATATGGCGCAAAACCCCAATTTCCTCAACCAGCCCGGTGAACATCAAACTGCACCCCCGTCGTTCACATATCCCTCCACGCAGAAATCCTCCCCGTAGCGGGTAATAAGGACCTCTCTTAAACGCACTGCTTCGGACAGCCGGGCCGGACCTTCCCCGCCAACAGGGCCGGGTGCACTGCTCCCACCAATAATCAGGGGGGCAATGAACCAGATTACCTTATCCACCAGGCGCGATTCCAGAAAAGACGCGTGAATCCGGCTGCCACCTTCCACCAGCACGCTGGTTATTTCCCGGCGGGCCAGCTCCTTCATTAAGGCGACCAGGTCCACCCCGGGTCCCGGGCCGGGCACCACCAGCACCCGGGCCCCGGCATCTTCCAGGCGACGCCGGTTTTCTTCGGGCGCCTTTTCCGTAACGGCCACAATGGTTGGCGCCGGGGATTCCTGGGTGATCACCCGGGCACCGGGAGGAGTACGGGCCAGGCTGTCCACAATGACCCGCACCGGATCCCTGCCTTCCCGATCCGGAAGACGAGTGGTTAAAGAAGGGTTGTCCTTGAGTACGGTATTAATACCCACCAGGATCGCATCATAACGATCCCTTAAATAATGAACGGCCAGCCGGGCCTGCGAACCGGTGATCCAGCGGGATTCCCCGGTGCGGGTAGCTATTTTACCGTCCAGGCTCATGGCCGCTTTTAAAACCACAAAGGGACTGCGGGTGGTAATGTACTTCACAAAAACCTCATTCAACCTGCGGGCCTCCTCTTCCAGCACACCTACCGTTACCTCGACCCCGGCCTGGCGCAGCCTTTCCACCCCCCGGCCGGCCACAAGGGGGTTGGGGTCGACCATGGCGGTTACCACCCGCTTAACACCGGCAGCCAGAATGGCCTCGGTACAGGGACCCGTGCGTCCCTGGTGGCAGCAAGGTTCCAGAGTAACATACAGGGTTGCCCCTTCCGCCCGCTCACCGGCTTCCCTTAAGGCGTGAATTTCAGCATGGGGAGTCCCGGCCCGGGCATGATAACCCCGGCCAACCACCTGACCATCTTTTACCAGCACAGCTCCCACCATGGGGTTGGGGCTGGTTCTGCCCATTGCCTTTTTGGCCAGGTCCAGGGCCATTCGCATGTAATGTACGTCCAATGTCCTCACCCTGTAAAAGAAAATAGAAAAGCCCTGATCCGGTGATAACCTTCAGGGCTAACAGGCATAAAAAGAGACTTTCCTGCTTTTCTCTGGAAAAGCAGAATCACTATGCCTTCTCCCATCCAGACTTTTACTGTCGGCTCTGGCCTTTCACCAGATCAACCCTGCAACATGCGTGATGGTGCAGGGCTCGCGGGCTCGGAAGGTCATCCGCCCTCCATACCGCCGGTAGGGAATTTCACCCATCCCCGAAGGCTTTTTAACTCTTTAATTTTTAGAACTCTAAGGCTATTATAGGCCTGTTTGCTGCCGGTGTCAATATTGGCCGGATAAACGGATAAACGACGCGGCTCGATCCATTCGCTCTGGCTATAAATCCACTCACACTCAAAAAAATACATCACGCCGGAATATTCTTAATCTTTACCTTATTATCAATTTATACTAAGAATAAACAAAGTTCGTATCGCTAAGGGGAGGTAATGCGAATGGCGGGAAAAATGGGTACCGGAATGGTTCCCCCGCAGGTAAAAGCTTTTATCGACTGGGCAGCCAGTGATCCGGAAGGTTTCTGGGCAGAAGCTGCCAATAAAGCAGCTCATGATATTTACTGGTTCAAAAAGTGGGACAAGGTGTTCACCTGGAATTACCCCACCTTTCAGTGGTTCTCCGGTGGGCTGACCAATATTTGTTACAACTGCGTGGACTATAAGGTCAAAAGAGGGAAGGCAGGCCGGGCTGCATTTATTGCCGAGTCAGGGGAAACCGGCGAAGTAAGGGTAATAACCTACGGCCAGCTTCTTTCCCTGGTAAAACAGTATGCTGCAGCGTTAAGAGGCCTGGGGGTGAAAAAAGGCGACCGGGTAGCCATCTACATGCCCACCGGCATCGAATCGGTTACCGCCATGCTGGCCTGTGCCCGTATTGGAGCCATCCACGTGGTTATCTTTGCTGGATTTTCTGCCGGGGCAGTGGCCGATCGCCTGCAGATCACCGGTGCCAGGTATCTCCTTACCCAGGACGAGGGCCTGCGGCGGGGCAAACCAGTTCCCCTTAAGGGCATAATTGACGAAGCCCTGGCCATGTGTCCCGAAGACCTGATCCAAAAAGTAGTGGTTTTACAGAAAAATAAGGCACAATCACCACCGATGAAGGCCGGGCGCGACATTTTCTGGGATGAGTTTCTGGCTCTCGGTGAAGGCCAGAGTGCAGAAGTAGAATTGATGGAAGCAAACGAACCCCTCTTCCTGCTTCCCACATCCGGCACCACCGCCAAACCCAAGGTTACCGTGCAGAAACATGGCGGTTATCAGGTTTATATTTACTCCATGGCCAAGTGGATTTACGCTTTGCAGGAAGAAGACGTCTGGTTCTGCACCTCGGACATCGGATGGATTGTGGGGCACAGTTATAACGTCTACGGTCCTCTCCTGGTGGGCGCTACCAGCGTTCTTTACGAAGGAACTCCCGACTACCCGCGCCCGGATATGTGGTGGGATATCATCGAACGGAATAAAGTTACGGCCGTGTGGACATCCCCCACCGGGGTACGGGGCCTGATGAAGCTGGGTATTGAACACGCCAAAAAACACGATCTTTCCACGGTCAGCCGGGTATTCTGCGCGGGAGAAGTCCTGAACCCCGCTGCCTGGAGCTGGCTGCAGGAACAGGTTTTTGAAAATAAAATCCCCGTTATGGACCATATGTGGCAGACCGAGACTTCCGGCCCCATCTTCGCCAACCCGTACGGGCTGGGTATGATTCCTATAAAACCGGGCTCGGCAGGTATCCCCGTACCCGGCATCATTGCGGAAATTGTTGATGATAAGGATGGAAAGCCCGCCGCTCCCGGTGAAAAAGGGATTGTTACCATCTTAAGACCCTTCCCGGGACTGACCTCCACCCTCTGGAACAATGAAGAGGGTTACCAGAAGGAATACTGGGAGCGACTGCCCTTTACCCAGGGCCGGTATTATTGCGGGGACGCCGCTTCTATGGACGAGGATGGGTACATCTGGTTTGCCGGTCGCTCCGATGAGGTAATCAAAATCGCCGCCCACAGGATTGGTACCATTGAAATTGAAAACGCCCTTATTTCCCACCCGGCAGTGGTAGAAGCAGGTGTCTCGGGAGTACCCGATGAACTCAAAGGAGAAGTGGCCTGCGCCTTCGTGGTCTTAAAGCAGGGCTACCAGCCCGGCGAAGAAATTAAGAAAGAATTAATAGCCCATGTGCGTAAAACCATGGGACCCATTGTCATCATCAGGGATATCCAGTTTGTAAACTCTTTACCCAAGACCCGCAGTGGTAAAATTATGCGCCGGGTTATGAGGTCCCTCTGGACGGGGAAAGAACTGGGCGACCTCTCAACCATTGAAGAAGAAGCATCCGTTGACGAAATCCGTGAAGCCATTAAGAAAATGCAGCAGGTTTAAGTGTTTAAACATAGTAAATTAATCAGTTCTTAAAATTCAAGACCCCTTACCGCTTGCGGAAGGGGTCTATTTTATTGTTTTACCGCCGTACCGTTAACAAGGTGGTAAACCTGGTCTTTTAACTCCGGCGGGGCCAGAACAATCAATATATCATCAGCCTTTATTACCGTATCGGCCTGGGGTGAGAGGATCTCCTCACCTCCACGATAAATGGCCAGCACGGTGGACCCTGTTTGGGCCCGGAACTTCGCCTCGGCCAGGGATTTACCTACCAGGGGCGATGTGGGCAGCACCCGGATTTCTTCTATCCGCTGCAGGTTACCTGCCATCTTGAATGTATAATCCAGCAGCTCATTCATCAACTTTTCAATCTCGTTGTTAATCCGATCCCTTTCCCGTAAGAGGCGGTGCAGCCGTTCCTGCATATCCCTCAGGATCTGACGCTGCCCGCACTCCGCCAGGAAAGCCTCGGCCGCCTTTTGAGACTTTACCACCACCCCCACTCCCGGGGAAACCTGCACAATTCCCGTATCCTGCAGGAGGGTTAAAGCACGGCGGATGGTTTCCGGAGAAACGTTGTACTTGCCAGCCAGCGTGGAACGGCCGAAAATTTTTTGCCCCTCACGATATTCACCCCTGGCAATACGGGTGGCAATATCAATGGCTATGGTGGCATAACGGGATAAGACATGAGAGCCAGCGGATTCCATAAGGATCTTCTCCTTTACCGTTTGAATATAGTAATGCCCAACTAAAATTATAATGCAACGGTAGCAAAAAATTAATCAAAATTAATCCGGCTCCCCCAGGGAGCCGGACTTCTCCAAAACCAGAATTTCTCCCCGAACAACTAGCTAACAGATTTTACCTCATAACCTTGCTTCTGTAAATCATTAATCAGAGATTGGGGTTCTACAGTACTCAGGCGAAGCATGATCTGAACCCGCTGTTCTTCTTTTTCCCGGCAGGCCACACCAATAACATTGATCTGGTGCTCCCTTACAATGGCCAGAATATCGGCCAGGGCACCAATGCGATCGCTGGCTTCCAGCACCAGGCGGGTTCCTGCCTTGCGCAGGCCAAAGATCCGGATTAGAGCGTCCAGAATATCAGTCTGGGTAATGATACCCACCAGCCTGTCCTCCTCCACTACGGGCAGGCTTCCAATTTTATGTTCCCGCATAATCAAAGACGCTTCTTCAATAGAACAATCGGGCCCTATAGTAATGGGGCTGGTTTTCATAACCTCCTTAACTACCATTTTAGATAACAGGTAATTCATCTCAAAAACACTCAGGGTGGTCGCGGGGGAGGGAGAAACGGTAAGCAAATCTCGTTCGGTAACCAGACCAACAAGCTGACCCTTGTCCACCACTGGCAGGTGCCTGATCCTGTTCTTCCTCATAATATTCAGCGCTTCCAGGATGGGAGTGCCCGAATTAATGCAGATAGGAGAGGTGCTCATATAGTCCCGTACAAACATATAAAACCCCCCGTCTGTAACCTTTCCATAAGTTATTATAGAATAATTATAGCACTACCCCGGGGGAAAGCAACGATAAAAATAACAAAAGCTGGTACACATTCTTACTTTTCTAGCCCATCTGACCCCAAATTCCAGACTTTCCCGGCTGCCGCCGCCGTCAATCGGCAGTGGCACAGGTAACGGGGGACAATTTCTGACTTGATTTATGCCGCGAATCTAATATTCTGAATATTTATTTCCTTTCTTTAGAGAAAATACTAATCGCTGGTATTGTACAATCAATCTATCCAGGTGCTGGCTCAAAAGAAGAATCTCCTCCCTGTCCTCCCTGCTCATCCCATTTAATCTCCGCCGCAGGTATTCAATCTGATTCTTAAGATTTAAATCAAGATTTAAATCCAAGCCCTTCCCCCCTCAAATTTAAATAAAGAGCCGCAACTAATTACCTGATTCTGTTAAATACCTGCCCGGCAACCATTTTTATTTATTGTGATACGTATCGTGCTTTATTTTGCCGGGGTCGGGTAATTTCCAATCCCTTGTAGGAAGGCCCAGCTTCAACATCCAGACCGAAACCGTTGCCCTGCCCACACCGAACAGGCGGGCCAGCTGGTCCAGGGTATACCCCTTTTCATAATAATAATGCTTAATTAGACTTGCCACCGGCTGGCCAAACCTGGCTTCAACTTCGCCCATCTTGCTTCTACGCCCAACCACGTTATCACCCCGTATATAATGTTATCATTTCGTTAACACCAGGGGAAAATTCCTTATAGAAAATGCCGGTTCACGCTATTTTTTCTAAAGTTATCACAATGACAACATGCTGTCAAGAGGTTTTTCCGAAATTCCAGGGAATAATATGCAACAGGTTGTAAACTTTGAAAACCCGGGTGGCATTATGAAAAATTATTACGAGGAAATAGGCAGGAGAATAAAAAAGGCCCGTGAAGACCGGGGACTCACCCAGGAACAGCTGGGTGAAAAACTGGGCTTTACCAAAACGGCCATCAATCTTTATGAGAAAGGGAAAAGGCGGATTTCCATAGATGATCTTAAACGTATCTCAGTGATTTTAGGCAAGCCCCTTTCTTTTTTTCTTGGAGAAAATATAAGCTCAATGGAAGCCATCAGAACGCTCATTCAAAAACCACTGGCCGACTTCCTGCCCATCAAGCAGGTACCCCTTTTTGAAACCATACGGGCAGCATTTAATGAAAAGGATATCGCCGGCTACATTAATATTGACAGGGAACTGGAAGCTGATTTTGCCTTTATAGTAAAAGATGATAGCATGAGGGGAGCCGGAATTATACCGGGAGATATCGCTATTTGTAAAAAGGCCGACGCTGCAGAATCCGGTCAACTAGCTGTCGTGCAGTTAAATAACGATGAGCTGGGAATAAGGTATGTTCTTTCCGAAGACGGCCGGTGGAAATTAAAGGCGGCCAACCCCCGGTATGAAGATATTTATCTCCGCCCCGGGGAAAAAAGGGTTCATGGCCTGGTGGTGTTAATTCAGAAAAAGCCGCCGGCCCTGGCAGAGGGAGCTTATGCGAGCCAGAATGACGACTGGTTGCAGGTGAGGGAAGTTGCCGTAAAATACGGCATTAGCCCCGAAAAAGCTAAACGATTGCTTGAATCCTTTGGCAAACTAATGGAAAACGAGCAGGGAAATATCACCGGAGACAGTAATGACAAATAAAGCATTAATACCTTCATTATCCTGGCTGAAACTGATATTTTACTTAACAAAATTGCTTTTAAGAAACTAATTAAAAAAGTCCGGGAAATGCAGGATGAACAGGATTCAAATAATTAATTAAGGAATATGCACCAACCAGAATTACCAACCCGAGTACCCAGAAGATAACTATTTTTCTATGATTCCAGGTAGTAAAGTCCCACAGGTAAAAATATAAAAGCATGTAGGGACAGAGTACAAGGAAAAGCCAGGTTATGTCCATGAACTCCAGCCTCCCTCCACCATTGCTGCCCGCACCTGATTATTTTAAATTATACTATATTCCCGGAATAGAATACTACACCTCTAAAACAGGGGTGAATATGTAAAAAAATACAGGCTGTTACTTTCCAGCCTGCATTTTCACTTTTCCCATTTAATTTAAAACAATTATCCGGGATGCTTATTTACCCAACCTTAACGTCCCTGAAATTGCGGCTTGCGCTTGTTTAAAAAGGCCGCAATACCTTCCTCCCGGTCAGCCGTGGCAAATACCAGCCCGAACAGATCGGCCTCGTGGGCCAGGGCCTTCTCCAGATCCATTTCCAGCCCTTCATTCACGGCTTCCTTGGTTAGCCGCACGGCTACCGGCCCCCGGGCAGCAATACGCTCGGCCATTCCCCGGCAGAAGTTAAGCAGTTCTTCCGCCGGAACCACATGGTTCACCAGGCCGATACGCCGGGCGGTTTCGGCGTCAAGCATATCCGCCGTAAACAAAATCTCCTTGGCCAGGCCGGGATTGACCAGCCTGGTTAAACGCTGGGTTCCGCCGAAACCGGCAATCAGGCCCAGGTTGACCTCCGGTTGCCCGAATTTGGCCTTCTCCGAGGCCACCCGGATATCACAGGCCATGGCCAGCTCGCAGCCACCCCCCAGGGCGTACCCGTTAATGGCAGCAATTACCGGCTTGGGCAGGTTCTCAATTTTGCTCAGCACCCTCTGCCCCAACCGGGCAAAATTCCTGGCCTCCAGGGGGGTGAGCTTGCTCATGAAAGCGATATCGGCCCCGGCTACAAAAGCCTTTTCTCCCGCCCCGGTGATAATAATTACCCGGATGGCCTCATCTTCTGCCAGTTCGTCCACAGCACCCTCGATTTCCTTAAGCGTTTCGGCATTTAGCGCGTTCAATACCTGCGGCCGGTTGATGGTAAGTATGGCCAGCGGGCCATCTTTGTCCACCAGGATATTGTTCCAGGACATTCTCCTGCCTCCCTTCGTAGGTTTGACTCCCGGGCCGGGAAGTTACTGGTTATATACGTAGAATCCCCGGCCGGTCTTGCGGCCCAGCCAGCCGGCAGCCACGTATTTTTTCAGCAGCGGGCAGGGACGGTACTTGCTGTCGCCCAGCTCCCTGTGCAGCACTTCCATGATGTACAGGCAGGTATCCAGACCAATAAGGTCTGCCAGGGCCAGGGGTCCCATGGGGTGGTTCATACCCAGCTTCATGACCTGGTCCACCGCTTCGGGAGTGGCTATGCCTTCGTAAACACAGTAAATAGCTTCGTTGATCATGGGCAGGAGCACCCGGTTGGATACAAAACCCGGAGCATCGTTGACTTCCACGGGCACCTTGCCCATGCGCTCACTCATGGTCTTGACCACATTAAAGGTTTCATCGGAGGTAGCCAGCCCGCGGATAACTTCCACCAGCTTCATTACCGGTACCGGGTTCATAAAGTGCATGCCGATAACCTTCTCCGGCCTCTTTGTTGCCGCGGCAATCTGGGTTATGGGCAAAGACGAAGTATTGGTGGCCAGGATGGTATGGGGGGGACAGATTTCATCCAGCTGTTTGAAAATGCTGGACTTCACTTCCATATTTTCTATTGCCGCTTCAATAACCAGGTCCACGTCCTTAGCATCGGCCAGGCTGGTGGAAGGTGTTATGCGCGCCAGGATCTCCGCCTTCTGGTCTTCCTGCAGCCTTCCCTTGCTCACATCCCGGCTCAGGTTCTTCTCAATATTGCTCAGCCCCCGCCGGACAAATTCATCCTTAATGTCATTCAAGATAACCTGGCAGCCGGCCACTGCCGCCGCCACCTGGGCAATACCCGACCCCATCTGGCCGGCTCCGACAACCATTACTTTTTGCACATCCATAAGCCTTAAACCTCCCCGATGATAGGTTTTTTACAGCCAGTCTACTATCTAAACAGGTACTTGTTTAAATATTTTCCAGAACCATGGCCATTCCCTGACCACCACCTATGCACATGGTGACCAGGCCGGTGCCGAGATTTCTCCTCTTCATTTCGTGCATAATGGTAACCACCAGCCTGGCCCCGGTGCAGCCTATGGGGTGCCCCAGGGAAATACCGCTGCCCAGCGGGTTGGTTTTTTCCAGGCTGAGCCCGAGTTCCCTCATACAGGCCAGGGCCTGGGCGGCAAAGGCTTCATTCAGTTCCACCACGTCTATATCCTCGATGGTCAGTCCGGCCTTTTTCAGGGCTTTTCTGACGGCCGGAACCGGCCCGGTGCCCATGTAGGCCGGGTCCACACCGCCGGAGGCAAAGGATTTAATGGCCACCCACGGCTTTAAGCCCAGTTCCTCCGCTTTTTCCCGGGACATGAGCACCACCGCCGCCGCCGCGTCGTTTATGCCCGAGGCGTTGCCCGCGGTTACTGTTCCATCGGGCCGGAAGACCGGGCGCAATTTGGCCATCTTTTCCATACTGGTATCCATGGGCCGCTCGTCGGTGTCAAAAAGCACCGGTTCGCCTTTCTTCTGGGGTATGGGTACGGGTACAATTTCTTGCTTGAAGAGCCCTTCCTTGATGGCGGCCCTGGCCCGCTG
Organism: Desulfofundulus thermocisternus DSM 10259; assembly: GCF_000686645.1. Classification (NCBI taxonomy): domain Bacteria; kingdom Bacillati; phylum Bacillota; class Clostridia; order Eubacteriales; family Peptococcaceae; genus Desulfofundulus; species Desulfofundulus thermocisternus. The sequence continues at coordinate 1,058 of NZ_JMLG01000008.1, read as the reverse complement.
GTGGCTGAGCAGGCCCAGTTCATCCTGCTCCCGGCGGGTGATACCGTATTTGGCGGCGATGTTTTCCGCCGTATTACCCATGTGGTAGCCGTAGAAAATTTCCCACAGCCCGTCGTAAACCATCAGGTCAATGCATTCACCTCTGGCACCGACATCCATCCGGTACCCCCAGCGGGCCCGGGGCAGGATGTAAGGCGCCTGGCTCATGTTCTCCATGCCACCGGCCACCACTACCTCCGCCTCACCGGCCATGATGGCCTGGGCGCCCAGGGCAATGGCCTTCAGGCCCGAGCCGCAAACTTTATTTACCGTAAAGGCGGTGGATTCCTTGGGAATACCGGCATAAATGGCAGCCTGGCGGGCGGTATTCTGGCCGTTGCCGCCCTGGAGCACGTGCCCCATAATCACTTCGTCAACCTGAACTTCCTGCAGAGTATCATCCCAATCATAGTAACTGCGTTCCAGATCCGTCACCGGCTCACCCTTCAGGGCATCGGGACCGTAATCTAAAAGTTCCTGGCTGGAAACAGGTCTCAATCCGGCTCTTTTTAAGGCCTCTTTAATAACCAGGCTGCCCAGCTTGACCACCGGCACATCTTTTAAGGAACCGCCAAAGGCGCCGATGGCCGTACGTACCCCGCTGACAATTACTACTTCCTTCATCGTTCCCCTCCTCATTTACTCCTTGCCGAGGAGTTTTTTGAACTCCTGCGTCAGCAGGGGCACCACCTCGAAGAGGTCGCCCACAATGCCGTAATCGGCCACCTTGAAGATGTTGGCTTCCGGGTCCTTGTTGATGGCCACAATCACCTTCGAGGAGCTCATCCCCGCCAGGTGCTGGATGGCTCCCGAAATGCCGCAGGCAATGTACAGCTGCGGGGATACGGTTTTGCCCGTCTGGCCCACCTGCATGCTGTGCGGCGCATAACCGGCATCCACCGCCGCCCGGGAGGCTCCCACCGCCGCACCCAGCACGTCCGCCAGTTCTTCCAGTATGCGGAAGTTCTCCGCCGCTTTCATGCCCCGGCCGCCGGATACGATGATGTCCGCTTCCGTGA